>JACMKJ010000348.1 GCA_014380155.1 Rhizobacter sp.
CGTTGCAGATCGTCAGCGTGTGCGTCATGCCCAGGCTGCGTGCATGCTTCAGCGCGGCCAGCGTGTCGGCGGTCTCGCCGCTCTGCGTGATCGTCACGACCAGCGTGCGCGGGTTCGGCACGCTGTCGCGGTAGCGGTATTCGCTCGCGATCTCGACGCTGGTGGGGATCTTGGCGATGCTCTCCAGCCAGTACTTGGCGACCGAGCCGCTGTAGTAGCTGGTGCCGCACGCGAGGATGAGCACGTTGTCGATGTCTTTGAAGATGCGGTAGGCGCCGTCGCCAAAGAGTTCGGGCGAGATGCTCTCCACCGCGTCGAGCGTGTCGGCAATGGCGCGCGGCTGCTCGAAGATCTCTTTTTGCATGTAGTGGCGATACGGCCCCAGCTCGGCTGCGCCAGTGTGCACGTGCACCGTGCGCACCTCGCGCTCGACCGCCTTGAAGCTGAAGCCATCGCGCGAGCGCGTGGTGACCCACACCTTGCCGAGCTGCAGGTCGACCACGTCGCCTTCTTCCAGATAGGCGATCTGGTCGGTGACACCGGCCAGCGCCATCGCATCGGACGCGAGAAAAAACTCGCCCAGGCGGTCCCCCGCGCCCACGCCCAGCACCAGCGGCGAGCCTTCGCGCGCGCCGATCACGCGGTGCGGCTCGTCGCGGCAAAACACCGCGATGGCGTAGGCCCCGCGCAAGCGCAGCGTGGCCTGTTGCACGGCGGCGAGCAGGTCGCCCTCATACAAGTGGTCGACCAGGTGGGCGATGACCTCGGTGTCGGTCTGGCTGTCGAATGCATAGCCGCGGGTCTTGAGCTCGTTGCGCAGCTCGTCGTGGTTTTCAATGATGCCGTTGTGCACCAGGGCCACGCGGCCCGATGCGGCCGACTTGCCGACCGGGCCGGATGAAAAGTGCGGGTGCGCGTTGTGCACCGCCGGCGCGCCGTGGGTCGCCCAGCGGGTGTGGGCGATGCCGGTACCGCTTTGCACGTCGTCGGTGGCCACGCTGGTCTCAAGCTCGGCCACACGCGCGGTGCTGCGGGCGCGGCGCAGCTCGCCGCCTTGATGCACGGCCACGCCGCAGGAGTCATAACCCCGGTATTCGAGGCGCTTCAGGCCCTCGATGAGGATGGGGACGATGTTGCGGGTGCTGACGGCGCCGACGATTCCACACATGAATGAACTCCCCAAAGGGCTGGAAAAGATGGGCCATGGTAGTCACGAGCGCTTGGCCGATGCTTGCAAGTTGGTTCCATTAACGAAATAATCCATCGACACACGATCGCACTGACTGAATATTTCAATCGATACACCATGAAGGAATCAGATTTCACCGTTTTAACCCTGGACGACACCGATTTGCGGGTGCTCGAGCTGCTGCAGCGCGACGCATCGCTTTCCAACCAAGACCTGGCCGCTGCCGCTCACACCTCGCCGGCCACCTGCCTGCGCCGGGTGAAACGGCTGGTCGAGGCGGGTGTGATCGAGCGGCGGGTGGCGATTCTTTCGGCTGAAAAACTGGGCCCCGGCCTCACCGCATTGGCCGAGGTCACGCTAGACAGGCAAGGCGCCGAGCACCTGGCGGCGTTCGAGGCGCGGGCCGTGGCCGAGCCGTCGGTGCAGCAGTGTTACCGCGTCTCGCCGGGGCCCGACTTCATGCTGGTGCTTCAGGTGAGCGACATGGCGGCGCACCACGCGCTGGTGCAACGCCTCTTCACGCAAGACGCCAACGTGCGCAACGTCAAGACCTTCTTCAGCGTGCACCGGGCCAAGTTCGAGCCGTCGATCACGCTGCCTCGCGCAGCGCGGGCACCGGCTACTTCTTGAGGATCACCAGGCCCTTGAGGTATTCGCCTTCAGGGAAGGTCACCGTCATCGGATGATCGGGCGCCGCGCCGGTGCGGGCGTAGATCAAACCATCGGCGTTGGCGTCGAGCCCGGCACCGGCCACGATCTTGTGGAACAGGTCGGCGCTGATTCCACCCGAGCACGAATAGGTGAACAGCGCCCCGCCCGGCTCCAGCAGCATGAAGGCCAGGCGGTTGATGTCTTTGTAGGCGCGCGCGGCGCGCTCGGCGTGGGCGGCGGTGGGCGCGAACTTGGGCGGGTCGAGCACGATGGCGTCATACCGCTCACCGCGCTGCAGCGCGTCGCGCAGCGTCTGGTTCACGTCGGCATCGAGCGCCGTGTGGCGCGAGGCGTCGAAGCCGTTGAGCGCCACATGCGCCGTGGCGCGCTCGAGCGCCGGCGCCGATGAATCGACGCTCGTCACATGCTTGGCCCCACCGGCCAGCGCGGCGACGCTGAAGCCGCCGGTGTAGCAATAGCAGTTGAGCACCCGCTGAAAGCCGAAGTGGCGCACGGTGTCGGCGAAGAGCTTGCGGCTGTCGCGCTGGTCGAGGTAGAAGCCGGTCTTGTGGCCCTCGGCCACGTCGAGCGTGAGCTGCCAGTCGTGCTCGCGGATGCTGACTTCGGTGTCACCCTCACCGCGCAGCCAACCTTTGACTTCGGGCAGGCCTTCGAGGCCACGTGTGCTGGCGTCGCTGCGCTCGTAAAGCCGCGTGAGGCCGGTCGCGTTGAGCAAGAGGTCGGCGATGGTGGCCTTCCAGCGCTCGGCCCCGGCGCTCAGGAACTGCACGCTCAGCGTGTCGGCATAACGGTCGACGATCAAACCCGGCAGACCATCGGCCTCGCCATGGATGAGGCGCAGGCCGTCGCTTGCAATCGGCAGGCGTTGGCGGATGGCCACGGCCTGTGCGATGCGGCGCTCGAAGAACGCGGCGTCGATGCGTTCGGCTTCGTCAAAGCTCCACGCCCGCACGCGGATCTGCGAACTGGGGCTGAAGGCAGCCCATGCGAGAAAGCTGCCGTCGCGCGCGTTCACTCGCACCGTCTCGCCGGGGTCGGCCTTGCCAGACTGGATGCTGCTCTCGAAGACCCAAGGGTGGCGCTTCAGCAGCGAACGCTCCTTGCCTTCGCGCAGGGTGATGGATTTCATGGGGCCATTGTCGCCCCGACCCAGCACGTCTTCAGTGCTTGACGTTCATCGTGATGACAGCGCTGAACACCTTGGTGCCCTCGGTGTCGTAGGCCGCCACCGGCACGTCGAGGTTGCCGGCCTCCGACCAGTCGACGGCATCGGCCTCGGTCACCACGCGGATGTCGGTCTTGGCCTTGGCAAGGTACTGCACCGTCATGCCCACCGGCAACCAGCGCGCGCCTTCGGGGATCGACACATCGGTACAGGTGCCCGCCACCAGCTCGGCGCCGTTGCACAGCGCGATGGCGTGCACCGTGCCGATGTGGTTGTGCACCTTGCGCTGGTTGCGGATCTTGACCTCGGCAAAGCCTTTGCGCAGGTCGACGAACTGCGGCTCGATGGTGGCGAAGTACGGCGCCACGCCACCGATGGCCGCAGAGAATTTTTCAGCGCCAAGCTGTTGGAAAAGGGCAAGGTTCTGGCTCATGTCACGGACTCCTAGTTGAAGTGGATGGAAGCGGCGTGGCCGAGGAAGCGGGCGACCACCGCGAGTTCTTCGTTGGAAAAGCCCTGCTTGAGCTGGGCGTTGAGGCGGCTGAGTAGCGGGTGGGCACGATCGAGAACTGCCGCGCCTTTTTCAGACATATAGAGCCGGCTGGCCCGCCCGTCTTGCGCACAGGCCTCGCGCACGATCAGGCCGTTTTCTTCCATGCGGCTGACCAGGCCGGTGATGGCCGAGTTCTTCAGTTGCAGCTGCTGTGTCAGGTCCTTGAGCAGGCAGCCTTCGTTGGCCTGGATGGCAAAGAGCGCGACCACCTGCGTGCCCGAGACCTCGAGTTCGCTGGTGAACACACGGTCAGCCGAACGGAACAGGTTTTGCCGCGCCTGGGCAACCAGTCGAAAGAGGCGCTGCTTCATCGCGCCGGCTTGAATTTGATCCGCATGCGTAGCACTTTAGTACGCATACGGATCAAATGCAAGCACAGCGAAGCACGGATCAAGCAACGCCCGCGGAACCGGCTTTGCCGGGCCGCCAGGCGGCGCCCCTCGGGGGCAGGAGCGTCAGCGACTGGGGGGCCTCTTCTTTGCTCTCGGATGGGCCGCGTCGTACACCTTGGCCAGGTGCTGGAAATCGAGCTTGGTGTAGACCTGGGTGGTCGTGATGTTGGCGTGGCCGAGCAGCTCTTGCACGGCGCGCAGGTCGCCGCTCGATTGCAGCAGGTGCGAGGCAAACGAGTGCCGCAGCATGTGCGGGTGCACGTGCGTCGGCAATCCGGCCTGCAGCGCACGCGCTTTCAGCCGCGCGCGCACCTGGCCGGGGGTGATGCGCTTGCCGCGCTGGCCGACGAACAGCGCGGCCTCGTCATGCGCGGCGATCTGGCCACGCAGGCGCAGCCATTCACGCAACGCCTTCAACGCGGGCTCGCCCACCGGCACGCTGCGCCGTTTGCTGCCCTTGCCCAGCACGTGGGCGCTGGCATCTGCGGCGTCGACCCAGCCCGCGGCCTGCCCGCTGGCGTTGAGGTCCAGGCCCACCAGTTCACCCACACGCAGGCCGCAGCCGTAAAGCAGCTCCACCATGCAGTGGTCGCGCGAGGCAATCACCGGGTCACCTTGTTCGTCGTTTTGTTCGGCCAGCGCCACGGCCTGGTCGACCGACAGCGCCTTGGGCAGCGGCTTGCCCGCCTTGGGTGCGCGCACGCCGTCCACCGGGTTCAACGTCACCAGCCCTTCGCGACCAGCCCAGCGGTAGAGGCCGCGCCAGGCCGAGAGCGTGAGCGAAATGCTGCGCGAGGCCAGGCCTCGTGAATGGAGTTGGGCAGCCCAGCGGCGAATGTGGTGGACTTGCGCCGCACGAATCGGCACGCCGGCATCGGCGGCAAACTTCTGCAACCGCGCGAGCGATTCGCCGTACAGGGCCAGCGTGCGTGGCGCGAGCCTCCGCTCGACTTCCAGGTGAACCAAGTGCCGCCGAATGTCATCGTCAACGCTCGTCAACGGCTCGGCGGCCATGGTCAGGTCACTTGACGGGCAACAGACGCGCCAGCCCGGCGCTGGCGATCTCGCCGATGCGCGCGAGGAACTCGGTGCCCATGTCGGCGCTGAAACGCGTGGGGTCGGGCGAGGCCAGCACCAGCATGCCGAAGGCTTCGGCCGAATCGGTGTGGCTGCGCAGCGGGATCAGCGCCATCGACGCCACGAGGCGCGCATCTTCCAGCCACGACGCCGCTTCGAACCCGGAGTTCACGCCGCAGTACGGCAAGCTCAGGCTGGACGCAAAACTGCGTGCGTCTTCGCTCACGCCCTTGGCAAAGCCGAGCATGCCAAACGCCTCAGCCGCACCCCACACACGAATGCCCGCCTGCGGAATGAGGAACTGGTGCTTCAACTCGGTGACCAGCACCGCCGGCAGGTCGCCGGGGTTGGAGGTGAGCATGATGGCGCGCGTCCATTTGTGCAGCTTGTCGGCGATGGCCACGTTTTCTTGCCCGTGGCGAATCATCTCCACGATGCGCTGCTCCAGGCCCTTGTGCTTGTCGCGCAGCATTTCCATCTGCCGCTCTTGCAGCGAGACGGCACGCTGGCCGTGCGGGCTGGTGATCTGGATGGCGGCCAGCAGCTCGGCGTGACGCTCGAAGAAGCCGGGCGTGTTGGCCAGGTAGTTGGCGATGTCTTGCTCGGTAATGCCTTGCGTGCCTTGGATGCTCACAGCTCAATTTCCCCTTCGTAAACGGTTTCGGCCGGGCCGGTCATCAGCACGTGGCAGTCTCTTTCACCATTGCCACCTTGCCACTCGATGCTGAGGCGGCCGCCTCGCGCATCGACATCAACTTTGCTGTCGAGCAGTCCCAGGCGAATGCCAGCGACCACGGCCGCGCAAGCGCCGGTGCCGCAGGCCAGCGTTTCGCCCGCGCCACGTTCATACACGCGCAGCCGGATGTGGCTGCGGCTCACGATCTGCATGAAGCCGGCGTTGACCTGGCGCGGAAAGTGGCTGTCTTGTTCGATCAGCGGGCCGTGAAGCTCGACCGGCGCGTGGTCCACATCGACCACCACCTGCACCGCATGCGGGTTGCCCATGGAGAGCACCGCCACTTCGCTCACGACCCCATCGCCCACGTCGAGCGGCCAGAGTTCGAAATCGCCTCGCCGGCGCGGTGTGGCGCCAGCCGCATCAAACGGCACGCGGGCCAGATCGAAGACCGGCGCGCCCATGTCGACCGTCACGCGGCCATCGTCTTGCAGGCGCAGCTCAAGCAGGCTGCTCACGGTGTCGACGCGCAGGGTGGTCTTGTCGCTGAGGCCCTTGTCGCGAACGAAGCGCACGAAGCAGCGCGCGCCGTTGCCACACTGCTCGACCTCGTCACCACTGCCGCCATTGAAGATGCGGTAGCGGAAATCAACCCCCGGCGTGCGGCTTGTTTCGACCACCAGGATCTGATCAGCGCCCACGCCAAACCGGCGGTCGCCCAAAACGCGGTACTGCTCGGGCGTCAGGTCTATCGGGGCTTGCGTGGCATCGAGCACGACAAAGTCGTTGCCCGCGCCTTGCATCTTGGTGAACCGAAGCTTCATGCGCTGGATTATCGCCCCCCAGTCGCTGCGCTCCTGCCCCCGAGGGGCGTCGTCCGGCTTGGGGCGGCCCGGCGCCGGACCTACCGCCGCAGCACCTCCTGGATCTGCCGCTCGATGGCCTCTTGATCGGCGTCGCCCACGTGCTTGAACACCACACGCCCTTCACGGTCGATCAGGTAGACCGCCGGCCAGTACTGGTTGCGGTAGGCCGACCAGGTGCGAAAGCCGTTGTCTTGCGCCACCGGGTAGCGGATGCCGTGGCGCGCGATGGCGGCCTGCACGTTGGCGGTGTCGCGCTCGAACGAAAATTCCGGCGTGTGCACACCCACGATCACCAGGCCCTGGTCGGCGTAGCGCTGATGCCAACGGGTGAGGTGCGGCAGGGTGCGAACGCAGTTGATGCAGGCGTAGGTCCAGAAATCCACCAGCACCACCTTGCCACGCAGGCCCTGCATCGTGAGCGGAGGTGAGTTGAGCCACGTGGTGATACCGGCAAACTCTGGCGCCGGCTCGCCCAGGCCCGCGCTGTCGCTCTGCACCGCAGACGACGCAGGCGTCAGGTTCGACAGCCACGCTGCGGCCGTGGTGTCCCAGCCCCACTGCATCGCCGACGCCACCACGATCACCAACGCGCCAAAGCCCTGGCGGATGCGCCCCGCGTGTTGCGCCAGCGAGCGCGTGCGCTGTAGCACCGCCTGCCCTCCATACGCAATGGCCAGCATCGGCACGGCGCTGCCCAGGCTGTAGGCGAGCAGCAACGCGGCCGCCTGCGTGGTGTCGGTCTGCACCGCGATCAGCGCCAGGATGCTGGCCAGCACCGGGCCGGCGCAGGGCGTCCACAGCAGGCCCAGCGTCAGCCCCAACCCCAGGCCGCCCCACGGCCCCGGCCGCAGGCCGCGCTGCGCCGCCCAGTTGGCGACACCGCCAAGCGGCGCCATCACACGCTCGAACAGGGCGGGCCACAACAAGAGCGCGCCAAACACCCACAACACCACGATCGCAACCTGGCGCAAGGCCTCTTGCGACACACCCAGCACCCGCACCGAGGAGCCGAACAACAGGGCGGTCGCCGAGAAGGCCAGCACGAAGCCCAGCACGATGAAAAGCGGGCGCGAGCGTGAAGCCCGCACATCGCTCGCGGCGGTACCCAGCAGCAAAGGCAGCATCGGCAGCACGCACGGGCTCGCCACGGTCGCCACACCGGCAGCGCCGGCCAAGCCAAGCTCCAGCATGGCCATCAACCCGGCGCACGCAGCCAGCGCTGTGTCTGCCCGAAGAGGGGGATGCCCACGTAGCCGCGCACCAGCAGCTCGCCTTGTGTGTTGGGCTTGGCCTCGACCTCCACCTTGGCGCGGTAGGTCTTGGCGTTCTCGCGGTTGTAGATCTGGCCGCGCCAGGTGGTGGGGGGCGTGTCGCTTTCGTCGGGCAGCAGGTCGATCAACAGCTTCAGGCCCAGGGCCGGGCGCGGGTCGGCCGGGGTCATGGGCTGGCCGTCGCGGCTCATCGAGTTGTTGGACAGCACCTTGGTCACGGTGCCGCACAGGGCGTTACCGCAGGCCGCGATCTCGACTTCGAGGTTGCCACTGGCGGTGATCCAGCGGCCGCGCGGGTCGGCGGGGCCGAAAGGTGCGGATTGCGCCGCGGCCAGTGGGCTGAGCAATGCAGCACACAGCGTGACGAACAGGGGTCGAAGCAGCATGGTGGTTTCTCCATCCAGTCAAGAAGCCTGCATTGAAGGTTGCTGCTGTGTGGGGCGCATGTCGCCGTGTCGCGGGTGTGTCTCTGGCAATGCGCCAGACAAAGAGCGATACAAACCCGCGCAGTGACGCGGCGGATTGCCTTTATGGTCACGCCATGGACACCCCCGATCACCTGCTGCTTGTCGACGACGACCGCCAGTTGCTGGAGCTGCTGCGCGAGTACCTGCAGGCTGCCGGCTTTCGCATCAGCAGCGCAGAAAACGGCGCGCAGATGCGAGCGGTGCTGGCCTCGAACCGCGTCGACCTGATCGTGCTCGACCTGATGCTGCCCGGCGAAGACGGCCTCGCGTTGTGCCGCGACCTGCGCAGCCGCGGCGCGGCACACCTGCCGGTGCTGATGCTCACCGCGCGCAGCGACGAGGCCGACCGCGTACTGGGCCTGGAGATGGGCGCCGA
>JACMKJ010000349.1 GCA_014380155.1 Rhizobacter sp.
CCACCACGGCGGCCGACGCCGGGGGCACGTTGAGCGTGCCTGCGAGCTTGGCGGGCCGAAGGGTGCTGCTGGTCGAAGACAACGACTTCAACCAGCTGGTGGCCGCCGAGCTGCTGCGTGACGTGGCCCACATGGAGGTGACCGTGGCGCCCAACGGCCAGGTGGCCGTCGACCTGTTGCGTGGCGGGTCGGCATTCGACATGGTGCTGATGGACGTGCAGATGCCGGTGATGGACGGACTGCAGGCCACCCGGCTGATCCGCCAGGAACCGGCGCATGCGCAGCTGCCCATCGTCGCCATGACCGCCCACGCGATGCTGCGCGACCGAGAAAAATGTCTGGACGCCGGCATGAACGACTACGTGACCAAACCCTTCGACCCCCACCGCCTGTTTGCGGTGATGGCGCGCTGGCTGCCCGCGAAGGCGCCGGCCGGCCGGCCCGAGGGCGACGCCATTTCCTTCGAGCTCGGCTTGAAGGGCTGCCTCGGCCGCACCGAGCTGTACGACAGGATCCTGCGCCGCTTCGTGGAGGCGCGTGCCGACGACGCGGCCCAGGTGCAAGCTTGTCTTGCATCAAACGACGGCGAACAAATCGCGGCCATCGCCCACACCATGGTGTCGAATGCGGGGACCATTGGCGCGTTGGCGCTGTCCGACGCTGCACGCCAGCTGCAACAAGCGGTTGATGCAGATGAGCGCGCGTTGTGGCCCGAGCTGGCCCAGGCGTTTTCTGACCAGCATGCGCGGGCAATGGCCGCGCTCCGGGCCCACTTCGATTCACAACCCCCCACCCCCACGTGACCTTGCCCCGACCCTCCCGACCCGGCCTGCGCGCCAGCTCGTACTCCACCGCCTACGTCGCCAAACAGCTCGGCATCTCCGTGCCCACGGTGCAGCGCTGGGTCGACGCCGGCCAGCTCAAGGCCTGGAAGACCCCGGGCGGCCACCGCCGCATCGACGCCGAAAGCGCTGAGCGCCTGTTCGAGGCCCACGCGCAAGACCTGCCCACGCCCTTCGACCGCGCGGCCGACGCACTCAGCGTGATGCTGGTCGAAGACAACGCCGCCGACCGCGACGTCCTCACTTTGCTGGTCAACGAGGCCTTGCCGGGTGCGCAGCTGGTGGTGTTCGAGAGTGGCATCCAGGCGCTGGTGGCCATCGGCCAGCAAGCGCCCGACATCGTGATCACCGACATCGTCATGCCCCACATGAACGGCATCGAGATGCTGCGCCAGCTGGCCACCCAGTGTGTGGTGCGGCCGCGCCTGATCGTGGCGGTGTCCAGCTTCACGCCGCAGCAGCTGGCGCAGAAGGGCGAGTTGCCGCCTGGAGTGCACTCCATCAGCAAACCCATCGACCCACAGCCCTTCATCGCGGTGCTCCAGTCGGTGGTTTGATCGCCGTTGGGGCCGTTTTCAGCACCGTCGCGGTGCACCTGCATGAACTGCCAGGGGTAAACCCGGCATCTCGGCGGATTTGTTCATTTCGTTCGAATTAAAGTCTTGCGGCGGGCTTCCCGATATCCGCAAGACGCAGCCGCTCCTGCCCGTGGGCTGCACTGGAGCGCAAGCGAAATGAACGTGTTGAACAACCTGAAGATTGGCACCCGCCTCACGCTGGTGTTGAGTTGTGTGTTGCTGGCCTTGCTGGCCGTGGCCGCTTCCGGCCTGTGGGGCCTGAGCTCCATCTCCGGCACCACCCAACGGGCGCTGAGCCAGGACGTGAAGCTGGCCGAACACGCCGCCGAGATCCAGACCCTGATCTTGCTGGCGCGCCGTTTCGAGAAAGACACCTTCATCAACATCGCCGACGCCACCCGGCGTGACGACTACGTGAAACGCTGGCAAGCCAACCGCGCCAAGATGAGCAGTGCGCTGGCCGACGTGAGCAAGCTCGATCTCCCGCGCGAAGACGCCGAGGCGGTCGTTGGCATGGGCCAGCACTTTGCCGGTTATGTGAATGGCTTCGAAGCCGTGGTGGAAGCGATCAAGCGTGGCGACATCAGCACCACCCAGGCCGCCAACACCGAGATCGGCAAGTCGAAAGGCGCCGTGCAGGGCATGGAGTCGACCAGCGAGAAGATCAACGAGCGTGCGATGCTGCGCGCTCACGGCGTGAGCGCCATCGTGGCCGGTATGCAGACACGCGCCACCACCTTGCAGCTGGTGTTTGCCGGCCTGGCCGTGGCGCTGGCAGTTGGCTTGTGCTGGGCGGTCACCCGCTCCATCACCGTGCCGCTTGACCAGGCCGTGAAGGTGGCCGAGACCGTGGCCAAGGGCGACCTGAGCTCGCGCATCGGCACCACCTCGAAAGACGAGATCGGCCAGCTGCTCGCTGCGCTGGGCCGCATGAACGACAGCCTGGTCGGCATCGTCGGCCAGGTGCGCAATGCTTCTGATTCCATCGCCACCGGTTCAGCGGAGATTGCCACCGGCAACGCCGACCTGAGCCAGCGCACCGAAGAGCAGGCGAGCAACCTGCAGCAAACGGCGGCCTCGATGGAGCAACTCACGGTCACCGTGAAAAACAACGCCGACACCGCACGCCAGGCCACGCAGCTGGCCTCGAGCGCGGCATCGGTGGCCGCTCAAGGCGGTGAGGTGGTGGGCCAGGTGGTCAGCACCATGCAAGACATCAGCCACAGCTCGAAGAAGATCGCCGACATCATCGGCGTGATCGACGGCATCGCCTTCCAGACCAACATCCTCGCGCTCAACGCGGCGGTCGAAGCGGCGCGAGCCGGTGAGCAAGGCCGCGGCTTCGCCGTGGTGGCCGCCGAAGTGCGCAGCCTGGCGCAGCGCTCGGCGCAGGCCGCCAAGGAGATCAAGAACCTCATCGGCGAGAGCGTGGGCAAGGTCGAGGCCGGCACCCGGCTGGTCGACGACGCGGGCCGCACCATGGGCGACATCGTGGCCCAGGTGCAAAAGGTGAGCGACCTGATCGGCGAGATCAGCAGCGCGAGCGGTGAGCAGACCATGGGCATTGGCCAGATCAGCGACGCGGTGACGCAGCTCGACCAGGTGACGCAGCAAAACGCCGCGCTGGTGGAAGAAAGTGCTGCCGCCGCCGAAAGCCTGAAGCACCAGGCCGCGAGCCTGGCTCAGACGGTGTCGGTGTTCAAGCTTTGAGCTTCAGCGAGCTGGCGATGCACCACTGCGCCAGCCAGTAGGTTGCCAAGACCCACAAGGGCGAGAGCGGCAGGGGCGCGGCAAACTTGTTGCTGGCCAGCAGGCTGTCAGACGCCATGAACAGCACACCACCGATGGCCGCCCAGCGTGCCGTCGGTTCGGCCGGGTGCTTGAGCCACCACGCCGCCGCCTGCGCCGCCATGGTGGCCAGGCACACCACATACGCGATCACCGGCGCCCGCAAGCCGGCCGGCACACCGCTCCAGAGCTGGCTGAGGATCAGCGCGGCGACCACGGCGTACACCGCAAACGCGAGCGGCTTGGCGGCCAGCCGCAGCGGCACGCAGAAGGCCGCGATGTAGGCCAGGTGCGCGAGCAGAAATGACACCAGGCCTGGCAAGAATCCTTCGTTGGGCCACAGCAAGAACACGTCGCCTGCCAACGAAAGCACGAGCCCGATCAGGATCAGGCGGCGCTGCTTTGGTGTGTCGGCACCACGCGGCCAGGCATGGGCGATCACCAGCAGCGTGGTGAGCGGCTTGAACACAAAGGTGAGCCAGGGCGTGATGAGGCCGAGCGCCGCGGCGATGCACAGCACGGCGCTCAGGGCGGTCAGGCTGGCGAGGGTGGTGTGATGTTTCATCGTGGCGACCGCCTCACTTGCTCGGTTCGGCGGCCTTCGCGTCTTCAGCCCGCTTGGCCGCCGCCGCGCGCAGCGCCTTCAGTTTCTCGCGCGGGTCTTCGTGGGCCTTCGCCTCATGCAACTTCATCTCGGCGATGAAGCGGCTCGGGATGCCCTGGATCGTGTCGCGGCCCTTCTTGCGGCGGCGAAGCACGTTCACCGCCAGCGTGCGCCGCGCGCGGGTGATGCCCACGTACATCAATCGGCGCTCTTCTTCGAGCCGCTCGGGCGTCATCTCGTCGTCGTCGCTCTTGAAGGGCAGCAGGCCTTCGTTGACACCGGCCAGCATCACGTGTGGCCACTCCAGGCCCTTGCTTGCATGCAGGGTTGAAAGCGTGACCACGTCTTGTTCGTCGCCCCGCTCGGCCAGGCTGATGATGACCGAGATGGTCTGCGCCACCTCGAGCACGCTCTTCTTCTCGGTCTCGACACTGAGGCCGCCGTCGTTCTCGATCTCGCCGCCGCAACGTTTGGCGATCCAGTCGACAAAGTCGAGCACGTTGGTCCAGCGGCTGGCGGCGAGCTTTTCGCTGTCTTCGCCTTCGTACAAATGTTTTTCGTAGTCGATGTCTTTGAGCCAGCCCATCAACAAGACCTTGGCATCTTCAGCACCGACGGTGTGGCGGGCGCGGTACTCCAGGTCGTTCACGTAGCGGCCGAACTCGTGCAACGAGCCCACGGCGCGAGCGTTCAACACCGTGCCCAGGCTTTCGGCGAACAGCGCTTCGTAGAGGCTGGTTTTCCATTTGCCGGAGAACTCGCCGAGTGAGGACAGCGTCTGGTGGCCGATGCCGCGCTTGGGTGTGGTCACGGCGCGCAGAAACGCCGGGTCGTCGTCGTTGTTGACCAACAAGCGCAGCCAGGCGCACAGATCTTTGATCTCGGCGCGGTCGAAGAAGCTCTGCCCACCCGACACCTTGTACGGAATGTTGGCGCGCCGCAGCGCCTTCTCGAACATGCGGGCCAGGTGGTTGGCGCGGTAGAGCACGGCGAAGTCTTTGAACATCACTTCACCGCCCTGGCCGCGCAGCGATTGAATGCGGGCGACGACACGATCGGCCTCGTGTTCTTCGTTGTCGCACTCGACCACCTGCACCGGGTCGCCGTCGCCCAGGTCGCTCCACAACTTTTTCTCGAACAGCTTCGGGTTGTTGCCGATCACCGCGTTGGCCGCCCGCAAGATGTGGCCGGTGGAACGGTAGTTCTGCTCCAGCGGGATCACCTTCAGCTGCGGGTACTCCTGCGGCAGGCGGCGCAGGTTGTCGATGGTGGCGCCGCGCCAGCCGTAGATGCTCTGGTCGTCGTCACCCACGGCGGTGAACATCGCGCGTTCGCCGGCCAGCAGCTTGAGCATCTCGTACTGGATGGCGTTGGTGTCCTGGTATTCATCGACCAGCAGGTAGCGCAGCGTGTCTTGCCACTTGGCGCGCACCTCGGCGTCGCGTTGCAGGAGCTTGTGCGGCAGGCCGATCAGGTCGTCGAAGTCGACCGCCTGGTAGGCGGCGAGCCGCTCTTCGTAGCGCTTCATCACCTGCTGCGCGATGCGCTCGTCGTCGTTCTCGGGCTGCACGGTGTCGCTGTGCAGGCCACCGTTCTTCCACAGGCTGATGGTCCATTGCCAACGCCGTGCGAGCTTGTTGTCGCTGGTCGAGCCGGCGTCTTTCAGCACGCCCAACACGTCGTCGCTGTCGAGGATGCTGAACTGCTGCTTCAACCCGAGCTTCTCGCCTTCGCTGCGCAGAATGCGCACGCCCAGCGAGTGGAAGGTGCTGACCACCAGGTTCTTGGCCGCGCGCGCACCGATCAGCGCCTTGGCGCGCTCGCGCATTTCTTGCGCGGCCTTGTTGGTGAAGGTGATGGCGGCGATCTGCCCCGGCGCGTAGCCGGCTTCCAAGAGTCGCGCGATCTTGTGCGTGATCACACGCGTCTTGCCCGAGCCTGCGCCTGCCAGCACCAGGCACGGGCCGCCGAGGTGGTGCACGGCTTCCATCTGGGCGGAGTTGAGGGTGTCGGCCACGGTGCGTCTCTGAAGGGCTGCGCATGATAGTCAGTGCAGCGTCATCAGGCTTTACGGCGGCTGTGGTAAACCGGCCGACCATGAGCACCAGCCGCCGCCACGTCTTGAGCCTTTCCGCGGGAGTAGTTCTCGCGCCGCTCTTTGTGCGACATGCACGCGCCTCCGACACGCCACGCTTTGCACTCGGCATTGCCTCAGGTCATCCCAAGCCTGACCGCTTGGTGTTGTGGACTCGGCTGAGCGGCGCTGACCTTCCAGCCAGCGTCGACGTGCGCTGGGAACTCGCGCACGACGAAGCCTTCACCAAGATCGCCGCCAGCGGCACCGAGCAGGCCGAAGCCATTTGGGCCCACAGCGTGCACGCCGAGCCGCAAGGTCTGCAACCCGCCCGCTGGTACTGGTACCGCTTCACGGCGCTCGGTCAGCAAAGCGCAGTCGGCCGCACCCGCACCGCACCGGCGGCCGATGCCGAGGTGAACACGCTGCGTTTTGCCATCGCCAGTTGCCAGCGTTGGGACCACGGCCACTACGCCGCCTGGCGCCACCTGGCCACCCAGGATCTCGACCTGGTGCTGTTTCTCGGCGACTACATCTACGAGTACGCCTCGCCACCGCTGGCGCTGCGCTACCACGCGGGCACCGCCACGCTGACGCTCGACGACTACCGCAACCGCTACGCCCAGTACAAGGGTGACCCCGCCCTGCAGGCCGCTCATGCCGCCGCACCCTGGCTGGTGGTGTGGGACGACCACGAGATCGAGAACGACTACGCCGATGGCCGCCCGCAAGGCGGGCCCGACCCCTTGTTCGCATCACGCCGCGCTGCGGCCACGCAGGCCTATTGGGAGCACATGCCGTTTCCCAAAGCCATGCGCCCGCGTGGCAGCGAGATGCGCCTCTACGAGCGGTACGACTGGGGCACGCTGGCACGCATCCACACCCTCGACGACCGCCAGTACCGCGACGTGCAAGCCTGCCCGCGCCCCGGGCGCAACGGCTCGAACACCGTGAAGCTCAAAGACTGCCCCGAGCTGCTCGACCCCAAGCGCTCACTGCTCGGTGCCGACCAGGAGCGCTGGTTGGCGCAAGGCTGGGACAGCGCGCGCGGGTGGAACCTGCTCGCGCAACAAACGCTGATGTCGCGCTTTGCGTGGTCCGACCCCGCCGAGGGCGGCACCTACTGGACCGACGGATGGGACGGCTACGCCGCTTCACGCAGCCGTCTGCTCGGCGCCGTGACCGAGCGCAAGCTGCCGGGTGTGGTGGTGCTGGGCGGCGACGTGCATGCAAACTACGTGGCCGACCTGAAGGCTGATTACGACGATGCCAAGTCGCCGGTCATTGCCACCGAGTTCTGCGGCACCTCGATCAGCAGCAACGGCCTGGCGCAGTCCCGCGTCGACGCGGCCAGGCCTTTCAACCCGCATGTGCGCTATTCGCGCACCGACCAACGCGGCTACGTCGGTTTCGCGCTCGGCGCCAAGCGGCTCGACGCCAGCCTGTGGACCGTGCAAGACCCCAAGGATGACGCCTCGCCTGTGAACATTGCCACACGTTTTGCAGTGGAGCTGGGCCGGCCGGGTGCACAGCCCGCGTAGCGCCACACAAAACGCGCTGTGTAAGTAGATAGCCCTCTCTTCCACTGGGTTGAATGCAAGCTCGGATACTCGCGCGCTTGCCGGCAAGACCCCGCCGGCCCCATAGAGCTGGATCTCCCCCCGCGACCTGCGGGGGGCCCGTGGGACCTCCCCCCACGGTCAGTGGCCTGTGTCGAGATACAGCGCCAGCGCCTGTGCGACCCAGGCCATGAACACCTGCACGCGCTTGGGCAGGTTTCGACGGTTGGCGTACAGCAGCGACACCGGCAGTGGTGGTGCGCGGTGTTGCGGCATCACCTTGACCAACAAACCGCGCTCGATCAGCGACTGCACGCCCGCGGCCGGGGCCTGGATCAGACCCAACCCCGCCAGGCACGCGGCCTGGTAGGCCTCGGTGCTGTTGACGGTGAGCCCCCCCGCCATCGCGACAGTCTGGGTGCGCCCCTGTTCCTGATACTCCCAGCCCGACGGTTTGCCTCCCAAGGTCGGCACATAGTGAATCAGACGGTGGGCGGCCAGGTCGTGCAGCGTTGTCGGCGTGCCGTGCTGTCGCAGGTAGGCGGGGCTCGCGCAGTTGACCTGCTGTAGCTCGCCGAGCGGCCGCGCCACCAGGCCAGAGTCGATCAGCGGCCCCACGCGCAACACGCAGTCGAACCCCTCTCGCACGAGATCGACCCGGCGGTCGGTGCTGCTGAGTTCGATGTCGATGTGCGGGTGCTCCGCCAGAAACTGCGGCAAGCGAGGAACGATCTGGTCGCGCGCGATCAGCGTGGGCATGTCGACCCGCAAGCGCCCGCGAAGCGACTGCACGCCCTGCTGGAACATGGTTTGCAACTCGTCCATGTCGGCCAGCACGTCCTTGCTGCGTTCGTAGAACGCCTGGCCATCCTGGGTGAGCTGTACACGCCGGGTCGTTCGGTGCAGCAGCCGGGTTCCCAACTCGCTTTCGAGCTGCTGCACCGCAGTCGAGACCCGGGCCTTGGGCAGCCCCAATTGCTCGGCGGCCTGGGTGAAGCTGCTCAGCTCGGCCACGCGCACGAAGATCTGCAAGCCTTCAATTGTTCTCATATGAAGAACAAACCAATCAGTTTGTGATGGTTTATCCAAATCAATTGAATCAATAAAGTGGCCTCATCGCAACCCACTCTGAAGAGAGGCTCCCCATGAACACCCCTTCCATCGCACTCATCACCGGCGGCAACCGAGGGCTCGGCAAGAGCGCCGCGCTCGCGCTCGCCGCGCAAGGCAGCGACGTGATCCTCACCTACCGCCACAACGCGGCCGAGGCTGCAGCGGCGGTCGCCCAGATCGAGCAGCTGGGCCGCCGTGCCGTCGCACTCGCGCTCGACGTGGGCGACAGCCGCGGCTTCAGCGACTTTGCGGCGCAGGTGAAGCGCGCCTTGTCGCAGCACTGGCAGCGCGAGCGCTTCGACGCGCTCGTCAACAACTCCGGCATGGGCCACCACGCCAGTTTTGCCGAGACCACCGAGGCGCAGTTCGATGAGCTGATGAACGTGCACCTCAAGGGCCCCTATTTCCTGACGCAGGCCCTCTTGCCGCTGCTCAACGATGGCGGGCGCATCGTCAATGTGTCGTCGGGCCTGACGCGCTTTGCCTTGCCCGGTTATGCCGCGTATGCCGCGATGAAGGGTGGCATCGAAGTGCTCACGCGTTACCAGGCCAAGGAGTTTGGCGCGCGTGGCATCAGCGTCAACACGGTGGCGCCCGGCGCGGTGGAAACCGATTTCGGCGGCGGCGCCGTGCGCGACAACAAGCAGCTCAACGCGGCCATCGCGTCGCAGACGGCGCTCGGCCGTGTGGGGCAGCCCGACGACATCGGCGGCGCGATCGCGGCTCTGTTGTCGCATGGCAGTCATTGGGTCAATGCTCAGCGCATCGAAGTCTCCGGTGGCCAGATGATCTGACTGCGACGAGGGAGGGCGGCGATACTTGCCCTCCATGCAGGCGATCCTCGCGGTCACGATTCCTTTTTTTGCGCTGGTGCTGTGCGGCTACCTCGCCGCTCAGCGCAAGGTGCTCCCCGAAGCGGCCATTCCGGGGCTCAACGCCTTCGTGCTGTTTTTTGCGCTGCCCTGCATGCTGTTTCGTTTCGGCGCGAGCATGCCGTTTGCGCAACTCATCAACCCGTCGCTGATCGCCGTGTACGCGCTGTGTGCGCTGCTGGTGGTGTTCTTCACCGTGGCGGTCACGCTGCGCCGCGCCGATTCGCAAAAGGGCGTGGACATGAACAACGCGGCCTTCGGTGCGCTCGTCGCCGCTTTCCCCAACACCGGCTTCATGGGCGTGCCGCTGCTGGTGGCGCTGCTGGGCGACCGTGCCGCCGGGCCGGTGATCGGCACCATCCTGGTCGACCTGTTTCTCACCAGCTCGCTGTGCATTGCGCTGGCGCAAGCCTGGCATGGCGACGACACGGCGCCTCACGACAGCACCCTCACCACCGTGCTGCGCTCGCTGCGTGGCGCCCTGAGCAACCCGCTGCCCTGGGCCATCGGCCTGGGCGCGCCTACCTGGCCGACGATATCGTCAGAAACCCCACGGCGCTCATCGACGGACATTTCACGCCCAGCGCC
>JACMKJ010000350.1 GCA_014380155.1 Rhizobacter sp.
CGGCTGTGCGCGGTGGAGTCCAGCTCGTTCATCTTCTTGCGGAACTGCGTGCGCCATTCGGTCACCGTGATGGTGAAGGTGATGTACAGCACCAGCGCGGCGATGGTGATCCAGGCGAACCAGACGTCGAACTTCACCGCCAGGATGGTGAGCACCATCGCCACTTCGAGCAGCGTCGGCACGATGCTGTAGAGCGAGTACGAGATCAGCGAGTGCACGGCGCGTGTGCCGCGCTCGATGTCGCGCGTCATGCCACCGGTCTGGCGCTCCAGGTGAAAACGCAGGCTGAGCGAATGCAGGTGGCGGAACACGTTGAGCGAGATGCTGCGCGCCGTGCCTTCGGTGGCTTTCGCGAAGATCAGCTCACGCAGCTCGGTGAACAGCGAGGTGCTCAACCGCAAGCCACCGTAGGCGAGCAGCAGGCCGAAAGGCACCACCATCAAGGCTTGCACGTCACCCGGCTTGAGCGCAAGGCTGTCGACCAGCGTCTTCAGCAGCAGCGGCACGCCCACATTGGCCACCTTGGCACCCACCATGAAGGCCAGCGCCAGCACCACCCGCCAGCGGTATTGCCACAGGTAGGGGAACAGCTTGCGCAGCGTGCTCCAGTCGGTGCGTGGGGCAGGAGCGGCGCCTGGTGTGTCAGTGACAGGGGCAGGAGTCGAAGCGGAGGCACGGCGCATGGGCTGCGAGTGTGCCAGCACGAGACTGACCCACAATCACGCCCAACCCCTTCGCATCACCCGCCCAAGAAAGAGGCCTCCCATGAGCAACACCTCTGAACCCACCGTCTCACTGCCCACCGACCGCGACCTGGTGATGCGCGTGATGCCCATGCCGGCCGACGCCAACGGCAACGGCGACATCTTCGGCGGCTGGATCATGGCCCAGGTCGACCTCGCCGGCTCGGTGCTGCCCAACCGCATTGCCAAAGGCCGCATCGCGACCGTGGCGGTGAACCAGTTCGTCTTCAAGCAGGCGGTGTCGATCGGCGACCTGCTGAGTTTTTACGCGCGGGTGGAGCGCATCGGCCGCACCTCGGTCACGGTGCACGTGGAGGTGTACGCCGAGCGCAACCCCGCCGACCTGCAGGTGGTCAAGGTGACCGAGGCCAACCTGACCTACGTGGCCATCGACATGCAGGGCAAGCCGCGGCCTTTGCCCACGAGCGCTACAGCCTAGGCTGCCTGCGCCGCGTCGGCGTGGTCTCTGGCAGGCGAGGCACGATGTCGTTGGCGATCATGCCGGCCAGTTGTTCGGCCCACAGCGCATAGACGGCTGGGCCGGGGTGGAAGCCGTCTTCGGCCATCAGCACGCTGCTGTCCGCGGGCTGGTCGTTCTCGAAGGGCAGGGGCAGCCACCAGCGCTCGGGCCAGCGCTTCACCCAGACGCTGAGCTCGCGGTTGTAGCGCTGCGCGTCAGTGCCGAGCACCCAGCGCAAGGGGTTGGGCAGCAGCGGGAACGAATGGATGGGCGGAATGCCGCTGTGCACGATGTGCTTCACGCCGGCACGGCGCGAGGCGGCGCGGTCGAGCTTGTCGAGCCGCGACAACCAGACCTTGGGCGACACCTGGGCCACCACATCGTTGAGACCGAGCGCCGTCACCATCACATCGGCCGGGTACAGGTGCATCTTGCGCACCGCTGTGAGCGACACGCGCGTGGTGTCGCCGCTGCGTGCGATGAGCTGCCACACCACCGAGCCGCCCAAGCGCTGCGACAGGGCCTCGCTCAAGCGGCCCGCGAGGGCTTGAGTCTGGTTCTTGGCGCCGACGCCGGCAGCCGATGAGTCGCCGACGATGAGGATGCGCAGGCAAACCTTGCCACTGCCTGCGACGCCCTCACGCGGGCCTTCTGCCTCCGGCAGACGCAAGGCATTGCGCCGAACCTGCCGGCCCTGCCACAGCAGGATCGGCAGAAGGCCGATCTTGACCAGCGTGAGGAGCCAGGGAGTCAAGAAAACTGAGTGAAATCGGGCTTGCGCTTCTGGAAGAAAGCGCTGAAGGCCTCTTTGGCCTCGGGGCTGGTCAGACGCTCGGCGAACACATCGTTCTCACTGTCGATGGTCTTGTGCAGCTGGTCGGCCACCGTGCCGCGCATCAGCTTCTTGCTGGCGCGCACGGCGCCCGGCGGCAGCGCGTTGAAGCGCTCGGCCACGCGGCGCGCATGGGGCGCCACCTCAGCGGCCGGCAACACGGCGTTGGCGATGCCGCACTCCACCGCCTCGGCGCCGGTGAAGGGGTCGCCAAGCAGCAGCTTCTCGGCCGCCTTGCGCTGGCCCATCAGCTGCGGGATCAAGTGGCTGGAGGCGAACTCGGGCACCAGACCCAGGCTCACGAAGGGCATCACCAGGCGAGCTTCATCGGAGACGTAGACAAAGTCGCAGTGCAGCAGCAATGTGGTGCCGATGCCGATGGCCGCGCCGGTGACGGCGGCGATCACCGGCTTGTCGCAGGAGATCAGCGCGTTCATGAACACCCGGGCCGGCGAGACCGACACGCTGCCCGAGCGCTTCATGAAGTCTTCGAGGTCGTTGCCCGAGGTGAAGATGCCGGGCTGGCCGGTGATCAGCACGCTGCGCACCGCACCGTCGGCCATGGCGGCGTTCAGGGCTTCGGCCATCGCCACGTACATCGCGCCGGTGAGCGCATTCTTCTTTTCGGGGCGGGCGATCTCGATCGTGTAGACGCCGTTCAACAGCGCGGTCTTGATGGTCATGGTGTCTCCTGTCGGGTGCTCAAGCGGAAGTATGCAGCGCCAGCCACTGCGACACCTGCGGCCACAGCGTGGGCGCAAAGCGCTGGCGGAAGAAGCCGAAATGGCCGATGCGCTTCGCACCCACGTCTTGTGGGGCGATGCGGCGCATGTCGCGCGGCGCAGAGGCATAGAAGGCATGCATGTCGGTGGTGTTGCGGGCCGACATGTACTCGTCGTCGGTGAACGAGAGCGACAGCATCGGCGTGGTGATGGCGGCGTAATCAGACCGCATCTTCTCTCCCCCCACCCCCACCAGGTAGTCGCGGTTGAGACAGGCGCGCCGCCACTGCGCCATCACGCCCAGCGGCAGGTCACCGACCTTGCGCAGGCGTTTGCCGGGGAAGTAGCCATAGAGCCTCATGGCAAGCGGCGCCATCACGAACCAAAGCCACCACACATAGGCACGCGCCTTGGCCGCGTTGCGCAGCCAATAGCCGGTGCCCACGCCAATGGTGACCACACACGACACACGATCGCGGTTCGGCACCATGCCGAAGATCTGCCCGCCCAGGCTGTGGCCCAGCCAATGGATCGGCGTTTGGCGCGAGACCTGGGCGTCGAGCCAGGCCAGCGCGGCCGAGGTGTCTTGCTCGGCCCAGGTGTTGATATCGGCCCCCAGGCCGCGCAGCGAATGTTTCATCTGCGCAGGGCGCGAAGCGCCCATGCCACGGTAGTCGAAGGTGAAGACCGCGTGACCCTGAGCGGCCCGCCATTCGGCGAAAGCGGCGTAGAAGCGCTGCGGCACGCCCATCGCGGGCACGATCAGCAGCGCCGAGTGGCAAGCGCCTGGGTCACCGTACAACTGGCCGTGCAGCGTGAAGCCGTCGGCCGCCTGAAACACGATGGAGCCCATGGCGCCTCCTCCCGATCAAACGCGTTCGAAGATGCCTGCTGCGCCCTGGCCCGTGCCCACGCACATCGTGACCATGCCGTACTTCAGGTTGTGGCGGTGCAGCGCGTGCACCACCGTCGCCGCGCGGATGGCACCGGTGGCGCCCAGCGGGTGGCCGAGCGCAATCGC
This sequence comes from Rhizobacter sp., assembly GCA_014380155.1. GTDB lineage: Bacteria > Pseudomonadota > Gammaproteobacteria > Burkholderiales > Burkholderiaceae_C > Rhizobacter. The sequence goes on from JACMKJ010000350.1 coordinate 3,779, forward strand.
GCCGCCCATCGGGTTCACCTTCTTCGGGTCCAGGCCGAGGCTGTTGATGACGGCGAGCGACTGCGCCGCAAAGGCTTCGTTGAGTTCGAACCAGTCGATGTCGCCCTGCGTCAGGCCGGCAAAGCGCAGTGCCGCCGGAATCGCCTCGATAGGGCCTATGC
>JACMKJ010000351.1 GCA_014380155.1 Rhizobacter sp.
ATGCGGTCGGCCGCGCGGTCGAGCTCTTGCAGCGCGTCGCGCGCTCGGCTGAGCAGGGAGTCGGCACCGGGGTCGCGCTCGGCGAGCTGCTGTGCACCCGTGCTGATCATCTCGGGCACCCGCTCGGCCACGCGGATGAGCTGGCCGCCAAACGCCATCGCACCGACGGCCAGCGTGCCCATCACCACCAACAGCGTGAGCATGGTCGCCGCCACGCGGCTGCGCAGCCAGCGCTCCAGCCACACCGTCAGGGGTGTCACCAGCATGACGAGCATCAGGCCGGCAGTGAGCGGGATGAGAAAACGTTGGCCCCACCAGAGAGCGGCAATCACCGCCAGTGTGGCGAGGAGGCGGGTGGACACGTTGGCGGAGCGCGCCGGTGCAGCTTTGTCGGGGGTGTCCATGGTCAAGCCGTTGGATGTGAAAAGGCCCCGCCATTCTCTGTTGAATGGCGGGGCCGCGAGGGGCGGGTTTTCAGGTCGTCAGACGCGGGTTTTGTCTTTGCTGAACCACGAATCCGTGGCCGAGCGTTCCCAAGCGGCGATCTGATTTTCGGCTTCGTCCTTGGCCACGCCGTAGCGTTCCTGGATCTTGCCCGAGAGCTGGTCGCGGCGGCCGGCGACGACGTCGAAGTCGTCATCGGTCAGCTTGCCCCATTGCTCCTTGGCCTTGCCGGTGACTTGTTTCCAGTTGCCTTGAATGCGATCCCAATTCATGTGCGGCTCCTTGTGTTGAGGGGTTGAGTCAAAAGATCACGGGTGTGATCACGGGCGAATGGCGATCTCGTTCTTCACTGCCTTCACGCCATTGACCTTCCAGGTCAGCGTTTCAGCGGTGGACTTTTCGGTGCTGCTCTTGGCAAACCCGGAGAGCATCACGGTGCCGTTCAGCGTCTCGACGCTGATGCTGGTGCCGGCAACTTCCTTGTTCTCGAGCAGGCGTGCCTTCACCGCGGTGGTGATGGCCGTGTCGTCGATGTAGGCGCCTACGGTTTCTTGCTTGCGCGTGACGGCGCAGCCGGCGGTGGTGAGCAGGGCGATGGCGGTCGCGGCAGCGACGAGGGTGGTGCGAATGATCATGGTGTTGCTCCTAGCGGGTTGGAAAGAGTTGTATGAAACCGGGTGGTGGGCATCGAACCACCCGAGGGGCGGTCTGGTGTGTCAGCGTCAAGCGAGCCAATCGGCCAATTCGTCGGCGTGCTCCTGCTCGTCGCTCAAGATGTCTTCGAGCAGGCGGCGCGTGGTGCTGTCCTTGTCGCCGATCAAGTTGATGATCTGGCTGTAAGCCTCGATCGCCACACGCTCGGCGATCAGGTTGGCGCGGATCATGGCCTTGAGGTCGGTCGAATCGTCGTATTCGGCATGGCTGCGCGCGGTGAGCGAGTCGGGCGAGAAGTCGGGCTTTCCGCCGAGTTGCACGATGCGTTGCGCCAGCCGGTCTGCGTGTGCAGCCTCTTCGCCGGCATGCACCATGAACTCTTCAGCGATCTTGGGCGAAGACAGGCCCACGGCCGTGAAGTGGTGGCGCTTGTAGCGCAACACGCACACCAGCTCGGTGGCCAGCGAATCATTGAGCAGCTTGATGATGTCTGCGCGCCAGGGGCCGTAGCTCGGTGTCATCGCGCCTTGGTCGAGGCTGCGGCGTGCGGCGTCGAGCGCGGCTTCGTCGAGCGCCATCGGCGCGTGGTCGACGATCGACAGTTGCTTCACTTTGTTTTGTTCTGTGTGAGTGGACATCGGGATTTCCTGACTGACAGCGATTCGTTGAGTGCACTGTAGAAATTCCCGTCTGTCTCAACCATCGGCGCCCTGCTCCTGCGTGTGTAGGACGACACCGCACGGCACTGTGGGCAGCGCGATCACGAAGCAGGTATCGGCCTCCAGCTCGCGCCAGGCCACCAGCTCACCGGGGTGCAGCAGCCGTGTGCCGTTGGGCGCGGTGGCATTGAAGGTGGCGCGAGTCAGGATGAAGCGCAGGGTGCGGCCCTCACGCTTGAGCGTCAGCTCGGCTTCGGGCCAGTGCGAGGGCAGGCAGGGTTCGAAGCTCAATGCATACGCACCCTGGCGCAGCCCGAAGATCGAGCCGATGGCCGCGCGGTGCAGCCACGCAGCCGCGCCGGTGTACCAGCTCCAGCCGCCGCGCCCCACATACGGTGCTTGGGTGTACACGTCGCCGGCCATCACATAAGGTTCGATGCCATAGGCCGGGCCGCGCGTCGGGTGACTCGCTCGGTGCGCGGGGTTGAGGTAGGTGAAGTAGCGGTACACCAGGTCGGACCCTTCGGGCGAGTTGGTGTGGGTCGTGGTGAGTTCGGCCAGCGCCATCAGCGCCCACACGCCGGCGTGCGAGTACTGGCCACCGTTTTCGCGCACGCCGGGTGGGTAGGCCTGGATGTAGCCAGCGCTCGGGCTGGCATGTGCCAGGGGTGGGTCAAGCAGCTTGATCAAGCCGGCGTCGTGGTCCACCAGGTGCTGGTCGACTGCGGCCATGGCCATGCGTGGCAAAGCGGGTGGGATGCTTTTGGCGAGCACGCTCCACGCCTGAGCGATCAGGTCGATGCTCGCTTCGGTGTTGGTGTGCGAACCGAGTGGCGTGCCGTCATCGAAGAACGCGCGCTTGAACCACTGGCCGTCCCAGGCCTCGCCGTTGAGCGCACGGCGCCAGCCCTGGGCGGCGTCTTCCCAGCGCTTGGCCCGCGGCTCGTCGCCGCGGCTACGGGCGATCGGCGCGAAGTCGTCGACCAGTCGGCACAAGAAGCAGGCGAGCCACACCGACTCGCCCCGGCCTTCGTGGCCGACGCGGTTCATGCCGTCGTTCCAGTCGCCCGTGCCCATCAGCGGCAGGCCGTGCTCGCCCACGCGCAGGCTGTGGTCGATGGCGCGCGAGGCGTGTTCGTACACCGACGCGTCTTGTGTGCTCACGCTGGGCACGTAGTACGCGTCTTCGGCGCCTTCGGGGATGGTGGCTCCTTCGAGAAATGGCACCCGCTCATCGAGCAGCGAGTGGTCGCCGGTGCTGTGCAGGTAGTGCGCGCAGGCATGTGGCAGCCACAGCAGGTCGTCTGAAAAATGCGTGCGCACACCGGCGCCGGTGGGGGCGTGCCACCAGTGCTGCACGTCGCCCTCGGCAAACTGGCGCGAGGCCGCCAGCACGATCTGCTCGCGCAGCATCTGCGGCGCGGCCCAGGCCAGCGCCATCGCGTCTTGCAGCTGATCGCGGTAGCCGGTGGCGCCGCCCGCTTGATAGAAACCGGCCTTGGCCCACAGGCGGCAGGTCACGGTTTGATAGAGCAACCAGCGGTTGACCATCGCATCGAACAAGGGGTCGGGTGTTTTCACCGTGGTGGCGCCGAGCAGCTCTTCCCAGCGCTCGCGCACCTGCTCGATGCGGCGCACCGCGGGTGTGGCTGCGGCCAGGGTGGCGAGCTGGCGCGCGGCGTCGGGGTTGGCGGCGTAGCCGAGCAGGAAGACCCGCTCCACCGAGTCGCCGGCGTCCAAGGTGATGCGGGTCGACAAGGCAGCGCACGGGTCCAGCCCCTGGCCTTGCTGTTTGCCGAAGTGATCGGGCAGCACCAGTCGCCCACGCGCGTCAAAACACTCGCGGCGGTCGCAGCTCCAGTCTTCGTCTTCGTCAGGGTCACCGGCCAGGCCCAGGAAGGCGGTGCCGTCGCCATAACCGGCCGAGTGGTCGAGCTGGGTGGCCAGCAGCGCGGTGAGTTTCTGGTCGGGCAGGCGCTGGCGGTACAACGCGGTATTCACGCTGCTTCGGTCGGCGCGGCTGGCGCCCATCATCCATTCGGCGATGCCCACCGCGCGCAGCTGCACCATGCGGTGGCCGCGATTGACGATGTGCAGGCGCACCTGCTTGACCGAGGTTTTTGCGTCGACGCACCACGAGGCGGTCACGTCCACGTCACCCCGCCGGTGGCGGATCACGCTGTAACCCTGGCCGTGCGAGATGCGGTAGCTCACACGCTCGTCGCCCCAGGCCGAGGGCGCCACGCTCCACACCTCCAGCGTCTTGCGGTCTTGCAGCAAGAACCACTCGGAGGGCGTGTCGCTCACCGGGTCGTTCGACCAGGTGGTGAGCTGGTTGAGCCGGCTGTTCACCGCCCAGGTGTAGCCACCGCCGGCTTCGGAGATCTGTGCACCAAAGCCCGGGTTCGAGAGCACGTTGATCCACGGCCGTTTGGGGCGCACGCGGGCGCTGGTGTCGAAACGGAACTCGCCGGACTCGGCCGCAAACTCGCCGCTCGGGGCGGGTGCGGCCATCGGCAATGCGCGCGCCATCGGCACCGCTGCGGTCGAGGTGGCGTGACGTTCTTCAAACGCCTGCTCATGCAGCGTGACCCACTCTTGCACGTGGTGCACCAGCGGGCGCCCGTCGGCGCGCAGGCGCAAGCGGGCCAGGCATCGCAAGGTGTTCAGCTCCTCGGCCGACAACTCCTCGGCGCGCAGCAGATGAAAGCCGGTGCAAGCCGGGCCGGGCTGGGCGGCGCTTTCAGCGACGTGGCGCTCGCGCAGTGCGGCGATCTCGCGCTGCAGCGCCATCAGGTAGGAGGTGGGCTCGGCGTTCACCACCACCAGGTCGCAGGCCACGCCGCCCCAGGCCCACAGGCGCAGGCCCTTGGCGAGTGTGCGCAGCAAACCGAGAGACTGCGCGACGCCGGCCGACACCAGCAAGATGGGCCGGTCGCCCGAGATCCCGAAGCGCCACAACAGGCGCCGGTCGCAGGCCTCGGCAACGCCGCCTTGTGGGCGTGTGAGGCACAACACCAGCGCGGTGGTGAGTGTCTGGATGGCAGCGAAGTTGTCTGCGCTCAGCGCCAGCGTGCGCAGGCGAATGCCGGTCAGCGTGGCCGACATCAACGACGAACGCTGCACATGGCTGGCCTGGCGGTATTTGTCGATCACCGCATGCAAGGTGGCTGGGGAGTCTGATGCGGTGGTTGCAAACGTGAGCTGTGCCTTGGCGTGCGGCTCGATGCGCAGCCGCACCGCCAGCGCGCACATCGGGTCGAGCCCGGTGTCGAGTGTGAGCGCGGTGTCGCTGCCGCTGTCGTTGTCGTGGTCGGGCAGGTCGTCGAACGAGGCCATCGGCCGCGCCGCACCCTGGTTGCGGCCCCACCAGCGGTGGCGGTCGGTCTGCACGCGCAGGCCAACCACCTGCGGGTCGGTGGCGGCCAGGAAGTGCGCGGCCAGCAGGCCCTGCTCAGTGGCCAGGCGGGGCTTGCGCTCGAACAGCACGGCCTGCTGCGAGGCCAGCCACTCGGCGCGCACGAAGAGGTTGGTGAACGCCGGGTGCGTTTCGTCGGCGCGCGGGTCGGCCAGCGTCACCTCGAAGGCCGAGATCAGCTCGATCTCGATCACGCGGTCGCTCAGGTTGCGCAGCTCGATCTGGCGGAATTCGATGTCGTCTTCCGGGCTGACCCACACGGTGGCGTGGGCCTGCAGCTCGGGCCAGGTGGCGTCGAAACACACCCGGTCGGCGTGGAACACGCTCTTGTAGTGCGCCGCCGGGTCAGGCGCCGGGTGCTGGGTGATCGACACGGGCTGCGGCCGCTGGTCCCAGCGCAAGTAGAAGAAGCTGCCATGCGAGTCGCGCAGCGCGTCGTCGCGCGAGCGGGTGATGCCGGTGGCGCCTCGCCGGCTCCAGCCCGCACCGTTGGCGCGCAGCGTGACGCTGTAGCGCCCGTTCGACAGCACATGCGTTGGCTCCAGCGCTGTCGAGCCTGGGAACACTTCGCGCAGCAGGCCCGGCGCACGCCGTTGCAGTGCCTGCGGTGGCAGCCCCGGCGGCGGCGCGTGCAG
>JACMKJ010000352.1 GCA_014380155.1 Rhizobacter sp.
CATACACATCGGGCAAGAAGTGCATCTCGACCTTCAGCACGCCGTCGCCCTGGCAGGCCTCGCAGCGGCCACCGGCCACGTTGAAGCTGAAGCGCCCCGGCCCGTAGCCCCGCTCGCGGGCGGTGGGCACTTCGGCAAACAGCTCGCGGATGGGCGTGAACAGGCCGGTGTAGGTGGCCGGGTTGCTGCGCGGCGTGCGGCCGATCGGGCTCTGGTCGACGCTGATCACCTTGTCGAACACGTCCAGACCTTCGATGGCGTCGTGCGGCTCGGGCTCGGCGTGGCTGCCGTAGAGCTTGCGTGCCACCGCTGCGTAAAGCGTGTCGTTGACCAAGGTCGACTTGCCCGAGCCCGACACGCCGGTCACGCAGGTGAACAGGCCGACCGGGATCTCGGCCGTCACGCCCTTCAGGTTGTTGCCCCGCGCGTTGACGATTCGCAGGCTCTGCGGCTCGTCATGGTCGGCGAGGCGGTGGCGTTTTTTGGGCACGGCGATCTTCGCTACCCCCGACATGTAGCGCCCGGTCAGCGACTCGGCGCTGTCGGCCACCTGTTGCGGGGTGCCTTGCGCAATCACCCGCCCGCCGTGCACGCCGGCGCCGGGGCCCATGTCGATCACGTGGTCGGCGGCGCGGATGGCGTCTTCATCGTGCTCGACCACCAGCACGCTGTTGCCGATGTCGCGCAGGTGGCGCAGTGTGCCGATGAGGCGATCGTTGTCACGCTGGTGCAGGCCGATGCTGGGCTCGTCGAGCACGTACATCACGCCGGTCAGGCCGGAGCCGATCTGCGAGGCGAGGCGAATGCGTTGTGATTCACCGCCGCTCAGCGAGTCGGCGTTGCGGTCCAGGCTCAGGTAGTTGAGGCCGACGTCGTTCAGGAACTTGAGCCGCGAGCGGATCTCGCGCACCACCTTGTCGGCGATCTCGGCCTTGGCGCCTTTGAGGCGCAGGGCTTCGAAGTACGCCAGGCACTCGCGCAGCGTGAAGTGCTCGACGCGGTAGATCGGCTCGCCCTGCGCGTCACCCTCGCCTTGCAGAAACACGTGCCGCGCTTCGCTGCGCAAACGTGTGCCTTGGCAATCGGGGCAGGGTTTGGCGGCCTGGTAGCGGGCCAGGTCTTCGCGCACGGCCGCCGAATCGGTCTCCTTGTAGCGGCGCTGCAGGTTGGGGATGATGCCTTCGAAGGGGTGTTTGCGTTTGACGCTGCGGGTCTTGCCGTTGGCGCCGTCGGCCTCGTAGACGAAGCTCACTTCTTCGTCGCCCGAGCCCCACAGCAGCACCGTGCGTGCCTTTTTTGGCAGGGCCTCGAAGGGTGTGTCGATGTCGAACTTGTAGTGTTTGGCCACACTCTCCAGCAGGGAGAAGGTGTAGCCGTTGCGCCGGTCCCAGCCTTTGACCGCGCCGCTGGCGAGGCTGAGCGACGGGAAGGCGACCACACGATCGGGGTCGAAGGCTGTCACCTGGCCGAGGCCGTCGCAGCTGGGGCAGGCACCCACCGGCGAGTTGAAGGAGAAAAGGCGCGGCTCCAGTTCGCTCAGGCTGTAGCTGCAAATGGGGCAGGCGAACTTGCTGCTGAAGAGGTGCTCCTCGCCGGAGTCCATCTCGAGCGCCATGGCGCGGCCTTCGGCGATGCGCATGGAGGCTTCAAAACTCTCCGCAAGACGTTGTTGAAGACCGGGCTGCACTTTCACGCGGTCGATCACCACATCGATATCGTGCTTCTCGGCCTTCTTCAGCTTCGGCACATCGGCCGCTTCATAGGCCGTGCCGTCGATGCGAAAGCGCACATAGCCTTGCGCCTGCATGTCGGCAAAGAGTTCGGCGAACTCGCCCTTGCGGTCGCGCACCACGGGTGCCAGCACCATCAGCTTGGTGTCTTGCGGCAAGGCGAGCGCGGCATCGACCATCTGGCTCACGCTTTGCGCTTGCAGCGGCAGCTGGTGTTCGGGGCAGAAGGGCGTGCCGGCGCGTGCGTACAAAAGACGCAGGTAGTCGTGGATCTCGGTCACCGTGCCCACGGTGGAGCGCGGGTTGTGCGAGGTGGCCTTCTGCTCGATGCTGATGGCAGGTGACAAGCCCTCGATCACATCGACATCGGGCTTGTCCATCAGCTGCAGGAACTGCCGCGCGTAGGCCGAGAGGCTCTCCACATAACGGCGCTGGCCTTCGGCGTAGAGCGTGTCGAAGGCAAGGCTCGATTTGCCCGAACCGCTCAACCCGGTGATCACCACCAGCTTGTTTCGCGGGATGTCGAGGTCGATGTTCTTCAGGTTGTGCGTTCGGGCGCCCCGGACGCGGATCATCGGTGATTCGATCGACGTTTCGGGTGCGGCGGGTTTGCGGGGCGGCATGGTGCTGGGGGCTAAACGGATCATGATAGCGACGCAAGGGTGCTCGCCTGCTGACACCCGCCGCCATGCCGCGCAGGTGCGGGCATCAAAAAAAAGGGCGAGCCCATCGGGCTCGCCCTCGTGCCGGCGTGGCGCGGGCCGCGAGATGGGGTCTCGTCAGTTGCAGTAGGTGATGGCTGCGCCGCCCGCGTTCGGGTTGGTAGGCTCGCCCGCCGACCAGCTGTTCGCCGGGGTGATCGTGACAGCGCATTGGGCGTCGATCACGATGTCGAACGCATGCCAGTACCTGAGCGCGCCTTCACCAGCCCCCGGCCTGTAGACGGTGGTGTTGCCGTTGTACGTGACTTCGACCTTCACCGGGGACCCCGTCATGCCCGGGCCGAAGGTGCCGGAGAAGTTGTGAAGGAAGTAGCGGTAGGTGCCTTGCGCCGGGCGGCGGATGGAGACGATCTCCGGGCCGAACGAGGTGACGTCGTCGATGTCGAGGTTGGCAAACGGCGCGGCAGTCAGCGACCCCTTGGCGAGGTACGAGATGTGCGTGCCATGCGGGGTGAGCAGGTGCGAGTCGACGTCCAGCGGCTGCAGGCCCCAGCTCAGCTTGATGCCGAGCGCCCCTTCGGCCAGGATCAGGCAGGGTGAGCCCAGCGGCACGTTGCCCGTGAGGGTGGTGACGGCACGTGTGTTCGACAGCAGCGAGGCCGACCGCGCGTTCAGCGCTGCCGAGGCGTTGCTGCGCATCGGCACGGAGAAGTTGCCGGAGCGGTCGCTGAGGACGTTGGTCGTGCCCGAGTAGGTGATGCCGTCGAGCTCGATGCGTGCGCGAGCCACACGGCGGCCAGCAGAGTCTTGCACGCAGCCGGTGACCTGCACGGTGCTGAGCATGTTGTCGGTGTTCCAGGTCGTGAAACGGGTGACCGTGCCTTCGTAGTACTGGTTCGGGGCGGTGCCGCCGAGCGTGGCGGTGCCTTCGCTTTCCCACAGGCCGGTGCTCGCATTGAACCCGTACAGCGGGACGGTCGCCGGCAAGGTGCTCGCGCGGCTCGCAGCCGGGATGCGGATGGTGGCGGTCTGCCCGGCAGCGAGGTTGTACGAGCCGCCGGCCGCGTCGGTCAGCACGACCGTCAGGGCGCCATAACTTTCGACCCAGGCTGCAGCGCCATTGTTGGTGGTGCGGTAGTCACCCGGTAGGAGGGTCGGGTCTTCAGCGGGGTTGAAGGCGGTGAGCTGTACCAGCACCGGCTGCGTCGGCGCCGCGCCAGCGGCCGTGACGACGGCACCGGCAGGGAAGGTCACCTGCGCGGTGGAGCCGGGAACGGTGGTCGTGCCACCTGCCGCGGCGTCGAGGCTCACCGTGGCTGCCAAGGGCATGAGCTGAGCCGGTACCGTGGTGATGATGCCGCCGGTCACGGAGGTGACCCGAACCGTCGAGGCATACCCCGGGGCGGTGATCGTGACCAAGAGGCGATCGACCTGGGTCAGGTCGGCAAACGCGAAGGTACCGTCGCCGCCTGTGGTCACGGTGACGCCGTCGACAACGACCGTGGCGCCTGCGATGGGCTGGCCATCACTGGCCGACAGGACGCGGCCACCCAGGCCGCCCGGCTGCACCGGCTGCTGGCCCGCTGGGACATAGGGCTGGCCGGAATCGTCATCACTGCCACCGCATGCGGCCAGAACCACAGCGAGGACCAATGCGGCGAGGGTGGGACGACGGAAGTGAGCGCGCGAGACTGCGGCGGTAGGGCAAGCGTTGTTCAAGAAGCCTCCAACGGCGATGCGATCAAACACAGCCATGACCCTCGGCCCGATGCGGCACCACAAGGACATGGAGAAACGGTGTCTAGACGCACTCGCCACGCGACGACGGGCACCGTGGGAGAACGTGTGCCGCTTGGCGATGACGCTTTGCGCCTTGCCTCCGCGTGACCACTGTCTTGTTCTCCCTGGCGCTCGTCTGGCGCTTTGCGGCCCGCTTTTTGAGCGGGTGTGCATTTGACAACCTGCAATGTAGCCAAGCCTTCGCGAACTGCCCGGCCATTTGAGGGGAAAATTTCACGAACCTTCTGTAATCGCCATCACGGAGCGCTCGTTTCCAGCGCGCTCAGGCTCGCCGGCGGCAGCGTCACCATCTGCCAGCGGCCCCTCGGGAGCTGCCACAGCACACCGCCTTCAATGAGCCGCAAGCCATGCGCCATGTGGCCATCGCGAAGCAGGCGGATCTCGCGGCCGGCGGGCGGCGGGCTCGCATCCAACGGCTGCCAGCGGTCACCCGCGACGGCATCCAGCCGCGCCAGCCAGCTCAGCATGGCCTCGTTGATGGCCTGCGGGGGCGTGCCATCGCGCTGCCAGGACCAGCGCGCGGGCTCGGCGGCAACGGCAGTGCGCAACGGCGCGAGCTTGTGGTGTGCTTCGCCCTCGCGCGTTTCTGCTGTCTTGGCGGCCTTGTTCAGCGTGTCGGCAGAGGCCATGCTGCGCTGGCGCTTCGATTCTTCAAAAGAAGGGGCTCGCGCCATGGCGGGCGCGCCGGCGGTCGCGGTGTCGGCCGCGGCGGCCGGTGCAGCTTCTCGCGCTTCTCGCGCGACCGGTGTAGCCGCTTCTTCACGCGCAGCGACCTCAGGTGCGGGTGCTGCGGCAGGCGCGGGTTGGGTGACCGGGGCCGACTTGCGCTGCGGGGCTGGCGCCGGCTCGGGTGCAGGGCGTGTGGCTTCTGCCATCGGTGCAGCAGGCGGCGGCGTTGTTGCAGCAGGCGCAGAAGCAGGAGCAGAAGCAGGCGCACGCGCCGCTGCCGGCACGGGCGGCCGTGGCATTGCCTCGTCCATCGGTTGATCCCACCACATCAGGCCCACCAGCGTCGCGACCATCACACCGGCAAAGCCGGTGGCCACCGACGGACGCGCCAGCCAGTCCCACACGCTCCACAACGGGTGGCGCGGCACGCGCGCCGGGGTTGACGCATCACGCGCCTTGGCCTGCGCCTCCTTCAAGATGAGCGCGCTCAGTGCGGGTGGCGGCTGCACGTCGGCATCGGGCGCGTGGCGCAGGGCCGCGCGCAGATGGGCGTCGCGCTCGTCTGTCATGGCGCGTTGCCTTGAATTGGCGCAAGGTAGGCACCCATGCAGGTGCGCAGCTTGCTCATCGCATAACGCAGCCGCGTCTTGGCGGTCTCGAAACCCACCTCCAACGCACGTGCCACTTCAGCCAGCGGCAGCTCGTCGTCGTGGTGCAGCAAGAAGGCGCTGCGTTGCGCGAGCGGCAGTTCGTCCAGGCAGCCCAACAGGCGCTCGCCGGCGCGGCGCCAGAAGGCGAGGTCTTCGCTCTGCGGCGACGGCGCGGGCCATTGTTGCCAGGCCGCACCGGCTTCGGGCTCCCAGGGCGAGTCGTCTTCGGTGCTGGTCGACACCTCGCGCCCGCTGCGCCGCCAGATGTCGATGACTCGGTGGTTGGCCAGCGTGTAGAGCCAGGTGCGAAAACTCGCCCCCTGTGGCTGCCATTGCTGACGTGCGTTGACCACCTTGAGCCAGGTGTCTTGAAACACCTCGTCGGTCTGCGCCGCAAGTGAATGGCCGAGCAGGCGGCGGATGAAACGGTACAGCCCGGCGTGGTGGCGCGTGTAGAGCCGCTCGAACGCCGCGGCGTCGCCGCGCGCATAGGCGCCCATCAGCTCGTCATCGCTCGGTTCGTTGGCATCGCTCATCGGGTGGGAAGTCTGCCTCACTCCTGCGTGATACGGCGAGGGTGAGGCAACGGGGTGAATCGAGCGCGAAACTTTTTTCACCCCATCGCGCCGCTTGCCACGTGTCATGCCAGGTGACCTATTCACTTCGGAGATCTCCATGAGCAACGATGCCCCCGCCCGCCGTGCCGCCGTTCCGGCCATTCTGATGAGTCTGCTGCTGGTGGCTTGCGCCGCCACCTCGGCCGAACGCGACATGTGGCCGCCGGCTTGGCAAGACTCACCGCCGCAAACGGCTGTCGACTTCACGCCCCCCGCTTTCAGCGCCCCTTCGGCCACCCACTGCCAGCGTTTGCCGGCCATGCGCGAGGTGCCAGGCGGCGGTGGCCAGCAGGGCACTGGCGCGGGTGGGCTCCACGGGCGTGAAATGAAGTCGTCGCGCGAAGACGCCACACTTGCCAAACGCCGCGAGGCCGCCGCCGCACCGGCCTCGGTGGC
>JACMKJ010000353.1 GCA_014380155.1 Rhizobacter sp.
ACTGGCAGCAGCGACTGCGCGACGGTGCCGGCTCGTTCCACCAGGTTGTGCACCAGGTGCTTGCCGCCTGCCCGGCGGGCGAAACGCTGTCGCCGCCGCTCTCAGCCGCACTGGCCGACGCCATTCGCCAGCGCGTCGAGGCCCGCAGCCTGGCCGACGACTACGCACTGCGCTCGCTCTTGCCCGAGCTGTGCTGCGCGCTGCATGCGGATTCGCTGAACACTTTGTCGCCGTTGACACGCCACCCCGACGAAACACCTTCCTACGCCGAAGCCCTGCATGCGGTGACGCAAGTCATCGCCGTGCGCCAGGCCCTGCGCTCCCTCACACCTTCCCTCACGACTTCGAGGACACCATGACCGCTACAGCCACCCCCGTGATGCGCCAGCATGCCGAGCACCAGTTCGCCGAAGAGTTGGCCGAGCTGGGCAAACATGACCAGCGCCCGCGCCCCGAGAACTGGGCGCTGTCGCCCTGGGCCGTGGTGCGCTACCTGATGGGGGGCAAGCTCGACAACGGCTTCGAGGTGAGCGCCAAGTACATCGGCAGCCCGCGCCTGATGGAGATCGCCGTGGCCACGCTCGCCACCGACCGCGCGCTGCTGCTCTACGGCGTGCCGGGCACGGCCAAATCGTGGGTGTCGGAGCACCTGGCCGCGGCCATCAGCGGCAACTCCACGCTGCTGATCCAGGGCACGGCCGGCACCAGCGAAGAGCAGCTGCGCTACGGCTGGAACTACGCGCAGCTGCTGGCCAACGGCCCGTCAGAAAAAGCGCTGGTGCCCAGCCCGATGATGCAGGCCATGCGCAACGGCAAGATCGCCCGCGTCGAAGAGCTCACGCGCATTCCGGCCGACGTGCAAGACAGCCTGATCACCGTGCTGTCTGAAAAGACGCTGCCGATTCCCGAGCTGGGCAGCGAGGTGCAGGCGGTGCGCGGTTTCAGCGTGATCGCCACGGCCAACAACCGCGACAAAGGGGTCAACGAACTCTCGGCCGCGCTGAAGCGCCGCTTCAACACCGTGGTGCTGCCGGTGCCGGCGAGTGAAGACGACGAGGTGGCGATCGTGGTCAAGCGCGTGGGCGAAATGGGCCGCGCGCTGCAGCTGCCGGCCGAGCCACCCGCGCTGAAAGAGGTGCGCCGCATCGTGCAGATCTTTCGCGAGCTGCGCAACGGCAAGACCGAAGACGGCAAGACGCAGATCAAGTCGCCCAGCTCCACGCTGTCGACCGCCGAAGCCATCTCGGTCATCAACAGCGGCCTCGCGCTGGCCGGCCACTTTGGCGACGGCGTGCTGCGTGCGCGCGACATGGCCTCGGGCCTGATCGGCGCCGTGGTCAAAGACCCGGTGCAAGACGCCGTGGTCTGGAACGAATACCTGGAAACGGTGATGAAGGAGCGCAGCGACTGGAAAGACCTGTACCGCGCGTTCCGCGACATGTCTTGATCCAGATGAGCGCGCCGCACTACTTCGGCATCCGCCACCACGGCCCCGGCTGTGCGCGCAGCCTCGTGCGTGCGTTCGAAGCGCTGCGGCCCGACTGTGTGCTGATCGAAGGCCCACCCGAAGCCGAGGGCCTGCTGCAGGCGGTGCTGGCCGACGGCATGCGCCCGCCGGTGGCGCTGTTGAGCTACTGCCCCGACGAGCCACGGCTCGCGGTGTACCACCCCTTCGCCGAGTTTTCGCCCGAATGGCAGGCGCTGCGCTGGGCGGTGACAGCGGGTGTGCCGGCGCGTTTCATCGACCTGCCGCTGGTGCACGGCCTGGCGCTGGACAAGGCGGAGCGCGAGGCGGAGGCGGCCGAGCCCGACGAGCCGGTGGCGGCCCGCGACGTAGACACCCACGAACACGACACCCCCGCCATCGAAGACCCGCTCAACTGGCTGGCCCGCGCCGCCGGTTACGCCGATGGCGAAGCCTGGTGGAACCACATGGTCGAGGAGCGTGGTGACGGCGAACAGCTCTTCGCCGCCATCGCCGAAGCGATGACCAGCTTGCGTGCCGAGACCGGCGACAAACACCGCAACGAGGCCGAGGCTCGTCGCGAGGCGATGCGCGAAGCCCACATGCGGCAGTGTGTGCGCGCCGCGCAGAAAGAAGGCTTCGGGCGCATCGCCGTGGTTTGTGGTGCCTGGCACCTGGGTGGCCTGGCCACTGAGGTCACCGCCAAGGCCGATGCGGCCCTGCTGAAAGGCCTGCCGAAGCTGAAAGTGCAGACGACCTGGGTGCCCTGGACCTACCGCCACCTCGCACGTGCCAGCGGCTATGGCGCGGGCATCCAGTCGCCGGGCTGGTACGAGCATTTGTGGAAGAGCCATGACAGCACCCAACCGCGCGCCGTGGGCTGGCTGGCCCGCGTGGCGCGGCTGATGCGCGAGCGTGACCTCGATTGTTCTTCGGCCCACCTGATCGAAGCGACCCGCCTGGCCGACGCCCTCGCGGCGCTGCGCGAACGCCCGGCGCCGGGCCTGGAAGAGCTGCACGAAGCCACGCGCACCGTGCTCACCCTGGGCGACGATGCGGTGCTGCACTTCATCCACGATGCCCTGGTGGTGGGTGACCGTTTTGGCAGCGTGCCGCCCGATGTGCCCACGGTGCCGCTGCAGCGCGACGTGGAGCAGGCCCAGAAGAGCTTGCGCCTCAAACCCGAGGCCTTGCAGAAGACGCTCGACCTCGACCTGCGCAACCCCAACGACCTGGCCCGCAGCCACTTGCTGCACCGCCTGAACCTGCTCGACGTGCCCTGGGGCACGGTCGCGAAAGTCGGCCGTTCATCACGCGGCACGTTTCACGAGGTGTGGACGCTGCAGTGGCAACCCGAGTTCGCCTTGCGCCTGATCGAAGCGAGCGTGTGGGGGCAGACGGTCGAGCAGGCCGCCACGGCGAGCGTGATCGACCGCTGTGCCCGCACCGAGAGCCTGGCCGACTTGTCGGCGCTGGTCGACAGCGTGCTGCTCGCCGACCTCGACCACGCCGTGGCCGCCGCCACCCACGCGCTCGAAGACCGTGCCGCCGTGACCGGCGATGCGCAGCAGCTGCTCGCGGCCTTGCCGCCGCTGGCCAATGTGTTTCGCTACGGCAACGTGCGCCAGACCGACGCGGCGATGGTGGGCCACGTGCTGGACGGGTTGATCGTGCGTGCGGCGATCAGCCTGCCTCTCGCAGGCGCGTCGCTCGACGATGCGGCGGCCGATGCGCTGCGCGGCAAGCTGCTCGGCGCGCATGCGGCCGTGGGCTTGCGCCAGG
>JACMKJ010000354.1 GCA_014380155.1 Rhizobacter sp.
GCCTTCAACCTGCTGCTGGGATTCACCGGGCTCTTGTCGTTTGGCCACGCCTGCTTTCTGGGCGCGGCGGCCTACGGCACCGGCTGGCTGGTGCGCAGCGCCGGCTGGTCACCCGAGCTGGGCATCCTCGCCGGGGTGGTGATCGCCGGGGGCCTGGGCCTCGTGATCGGGCTGATCGCCATTCGCCGCCAGGGCATCTACTTCGCGATGGTCACGCTGGCCATGGCGCAGATGATCTATTTCGTCTGCCTGCAAGCGCCCTTCACCGGCGGTGAAGACGGCCTGCAAGGCGTGCCGCGCGGCAAGCTTTTCGGCCTGATCCCGCTCGGCAACGACGTGGCCATGTACTACCTGGTGCTGGCGGTGTTTGCTGCCGTGTTCCTGTTCATCTTGCGGGTGGTGCACTCACCCTTTGGCCAGGTGCTCAAGGCCATCCGCGAGAACGAGCCCCGCGCCATCTCGCTGGGCTACGACGTCGACCGCTACAAGCTGCTGGCCTTCGTGCTTTCGGCCGCGCTGTCGGGCCTGGCCGGCTCGCTCAAGACCACGGTACTCGGGTTTGCCACGCTGACCGACGTGCACTGGTCGCTCTCGGGCGAGGTGATCCTGATGACGCTGCTCGGCGGCCTGGGCACCTTTGCCGGCCCGGTGGTCGGCGCCTTCACCATCATCGGCCTGCAGAACTTCCTGGCCGACCGCGTGGGCTCGTGGGTCACGGTGATCATCGGCGTGATCTTCGTGGTGTGCGTGATCGCCTTCCGGCGCGGTTTCGTGGGTGAGCTGATCGCCTGGCAGCAGCGGCGCAAGGCGAGTTAAGCGCATCCCTAAGCCTCAGGCGCGTGGCACACGGCCTCGATGTTGTGCCCATCCGGCCCGATGACGAAAGCGCCGTAGTAGTTGGGGTGGTACTGCGGCCGAAGCCCGGGCGCCCCGTTGTCCTTGCCGCCGGCGGCCAGCGCAGCGGCATAGAACGCCCGGACCTGCTCGCGGCTCTTGGCCGCAAAGGCAATGTGGATCGGCCCCGGGCTCCCCCCGAACGACCCGAACCAGAAGTTGCCTTCGCCCTGGCGTCCCACCATGGCCCAGCCTTCGCCTTCCATCGTGATTCCGATGCCAAGAGGCTGAAGGGCCTGCACCAAGAAGTTCTTGGCTTGGGGGAAATCCGTGACGTTGAAGCCAATGTGATCAAAGACCATGTGAGTGCTCCTGTCGAGAATGGCGGGACCGAGAGCGCAAAGCCTATCAAATGAGAGGCACGAAGCTCCCCGACCGATGTTGTGAATAACATCAACCCACATGCGTTTGCGCCCGCTGTCGGGCCCAGGAGGAACCATGACCATCGAGATCCCCAAGGAAGCACGCAAGGAGGCCATCACCTCGATCGAGCGCTACTTCCAGGAAAACATGGAGGAGAAGATCGGCAACATCGCCGCGAGCGCCTTGCTGGGCTTCTTTCTCGAAGAGATCGGCCCCCTCGTCTACAACAAGGCCGTGGCCGATGTGCAGGAGCGCCTGCAGGCGCGGGTCTCGGAGATTGACATCGAGATCCATGAAGACGAGTTCACCTACTGGCGCAGGCAGGAGCGCCAGCGCAAAGCGAAATGAGGGCCGAGCGCACAAGTTCGCCTTTGTCGCCAAACCCTGGCGTCGCCGTCGCGCACAGCGGCTGAACCGGCTCCGTTCGCGCCGGCCACCATTCACTTCGCGACACGCCTCAGCGTTTCGTCGCACCCCGGCGGCGCCGTGCGCCGCGCCTCCTTAGCCTGACGGTGTTGTCTCTCAACCCACGTCATTCTTCAGGAGGTTCTTCATGGCCAAGCCCGCATCGTTTTCGACTCAGCCGCGCCGCGGTGTCTTGCTCGCCGCGCTGGCGTTCTGCCTGTCCGTCGGAGCCGCCCACGCGGCCACCACCGACGCGCAGTTCCAGGCGGCGTTCCAGACCTTCCAGGCCGCGCAAGACGGCGACAGCGCCGCGCTCGAGGCTTCGGCCGACCAGTTCAATGCCTTGCTGAAAGCGGAGCCCGGCCACCCGATGTTGATGGTGTATGCCGGGGCGGCCACCGCGCTCAAGGCGAAGTCGACCTACATGCCGTGGAAGAAGATCAGCCACGCCGAAGACGGCCTCGCGCTGATCGACAAGGGCCTGGCCTTGCTGCAGCCGGCCCACGACACCGCCTTGCTGAACCGCTCGCCGGTGAGCCTGCAGGCGCGCTTCACGGCGGCCAGCACCTTCCTCAACCTGCCGGCGTTTTTCAACCGCAATGCACGCGGTGTGAAGCTGCTGGCCGACGTGCAAATGAGCCCGCTGCTGAGCCAGGCCACCCCCGGCTTCCAGGGCGCGGTGCTGCTGCGCGCCGGCCAGCAGGCCGCGAAAGAGTTTCGCAACGCCGATGCACGGCGCGACTTCCAGGCCGTGATCCAGCGTCAACTCCCCCAGGCCGAAGCCGCCAAGGCGCAGCTGCAAGGCCTGCCGCAATGAAGAACCCACCCACGGTCATGGCGGTGAAAGCCGCCCCGGTGATCGAGCTGCGCGGTGTGCACAAGACCTACCGGCTCGGTGCCCATGTGGTCCCTGCGCTGCGCGGCATCGACCTGCAGGTCTACCCCGGCGAGATGCTGGCGCTCACCGGGCCCTCGGGCAGCGGCAAGAGCACCATCCTCAACCTGGCGGGCTTGATCGACACGCCCGATGCGGGCGAGATCTTGTTGCGCGGCGAGCGTGTCGACACGCTCCCCGAAACCCGCGCCGCGCTCTTGCGCCGCGATGCGCTGGGCTTCGTCTTCCAGAGCTTCAACCTGGTGCCGGTGATGTCGGTGGCCGAGAACGTCGACTACCCGCTGTTCCTCACCGGCGTGCCGAGCGGCGAGCGCCGACGCCGTGTGGCCGAGGTGCTCGAAGCGGTGGGTCTGCAAGACCACGCGAAGCACCGGCCCGACGCCCTCTCGGGCGGCCAGCGCCAACGCGTGGCGATTGCCCGCGCGCTGGTCAAGTTGCCGAAGCTCGTGATCGCCGACGAGCCCACCGCCAGCCTCGACTCGCGCACCGCCGACCAGGTGCTCGACCTGATGCGCGAGCTGGGCCATGCCCAAGGCGCGGCGTTCGTGATCGCCACCCACGACCACCGGCTCACGCGCCGCTGTGACCGCATCGTCGCCCTGCTCGACGGGCAGATCACCGAAACAGCGGCCGAACCGATGGAGACATTGCAATGAACCCCTGGCTGAAATTCGCGTTTCTCAACACGCTGCGCAACCGCCGCCGCTCCACCGTCACCGTGGCCATCGCCGCGCTCGGCACGGCGGCGATTCTGCTGGCCGGGGGTTTTGCGATCTCCACTTACAGCGCGCTGGCCCAGGCCTCGGCGCGCAACACCGGCCACCTGATCGTCGGCAAGCCCGCGCAGTTCACCAAGGATGAAGCGACTCCGTTGGAACACGGGCTCGACAACGCCGACGCCCTCAAGGCCCGGCTGCTGGCCGACAACGATGTGCGCGCCGTGTTGCCCAAGGTCGAGTTCAGCGGGCTCATCAGCAACGGCGACAAGTCGACGGTGATGATGGCCGTGGGCGTCTCACCCGACGACGAGTTTTCAGTCAAGGGCCCGTTCCTCACCATCAAGGCAGGTGACGTGCTCAGTGGCGGCAACACCGCGAGTGCACAGGTGATGCTGGGCGAAGCACTCGCCAGGAGCCTGAACGCCAAACCGGGCACCAGCCTCACGCTGCTGGCCAGCACCACCGACGGCGCGCTCAATGCGATGGACGTGCAGGTCAAGGGCATCTTCTCGACCGGCGTGCCCGAGATCGACAAGCGCCTGGTCTACACGGACGTGCTCACAGCGCAGAAGCTGCTCAACACGCAGCGGGTGAGCAGCCTGGGGGTGTTTCTGAACCGCATGGACCTCACGGCTGCGGCTCAGGCGCGCATTGCTGCGGCCGAGCCGCAACTCACGGTGCAGACCTGGGTGGACCAGGCGGCGTTCTACCAAGGGGTGAAGGCGCTCTACAACCGAATCTTCGGCGCGCTCGGAATCATCATCGGCGTGATCGTGGTCTTCGTGGTGACCAACGCGATGGCCATGGCGATCATCGAGCGCACCCGCGAGATCGGCACGCTGCGCGCCATGGGCACGCTGCCTGGCCAGCTGCTGCGTACCCTGGCACTCGAAGGCATGGTGCTCGGTGGTGCGGGTGCGGTGGTCGGTGCGGTGATCGCGTTGGCGGCCAGCGTGCTGCTGCTCGTCTTCCCGGTGCAGATGCCGCCGCCGCCGGGCCGCTCGGTGGGTTACCCGCTCACCGTCGCGATTGATGCGCCGCTGTACGTCTTCACGCTCGTCGCGATGGTGGCCCTGGCGATGCTGGCCTCGGCCTGGGTGGCGCGCAAGACGGTGCACCAACCCGTGGTGAGTGCACTCGCACACACCTGATCGATTCACAAGGACAAGACCATGAACACCTACCACCGCATAGCCTGCGCTGCCGGCCTCGTGCTGGCCACGCTGCAGGTGCAGGCCCAGGGCATGAACGACCTGCTCAAGGCCACCGACCGTTATCGCATGAGTGCGACCCACATGCAGGTCGACACGCAGATCACCACCTTCCACACCGACGGCTCGCCCGACAAGGAGCGCCGCTACACGGTGTTTGCACAAGGCAACCAGCAGTCGCTGGTGCTGATGCAAAGCCCGGCTGAAAAAGGCCAGAAGGTGCTGATGCTGAAAGACGACTTCTGGCTGCTCATGCCCAACAGCCAGCGCCCCCTGCGCATCACGCCGATGCAAAAACTGCTCGGCGATGCGTCGACCGGCGACATCGCCACCATGAGCTGGGCCGACGACTACAACGCGCAGCTCGTGGCCGAAGAGAGCTGCGGCGACGTGGCATGCACCCACCTGAGCCTGAGCGCTGCGCGCAAGGGCGTGACCTACCAGCGCATCGAGCTGTGGGTCGGCAACGTGAAGCGTGAGCCGATCAAGGCCGACCTGTACGTGCAGTCAGACAAGCTCGCAAAAAGTGCGCGCTTCGTGATGGACAAACCGACGGCGCCCACCGCCGTGGCCGAGATGGTGCTGCTCGACCGCTTGAGCAACCACAAGGAAACGCGGGTGCGCTACCTCGCCCGCAAGGAGCGCACCGTGCCCGATGCCTGGCTGAATCCGATGTTCCTGGCACGCAACCCGAGCCTGGACTGAACCATGCACGCCCCCTACAAGCTGCTGGCGCTGTTGATCGCCACCGGCACGGCGACAGCCGCACAAGCCGACGCCGATGTCAGCGGCCAGATCCGTGCACGCTGGGACGATCGCCAGCCCGCGACCCAGGGCCCGCTTGCCAAAGGCGCCCGGCTCGCGCCCGAACTCATCGCCCCGCCCGCCAGCTCGGGTGCCATCGAGAGCGAACTGCGTGGCCGCTGGCAGATGCTGAGCGCCGCCGTGGCGCTGCGCACCGAGCGCGCCGAAGGGGCGGCCTGGCAAAGCGATGGCAGCGTCAACGAGCTGTATGCCTCGGGCGATGCCGCAGGCTGGCAGCTCAGCGCCGGCCGCAGAATAGTCGCCTGGGACGTGGGCTACGGCTTTCGCCCCAACGACATCGTGCAGCAGGAAAAGCGCCGAACTTTGCTCAACAGCACGCCGCAAGGCCGGGCCGTGTTGCAGGCCGAGCACTTCAACGCCAGCACTGCCTGGTCGCTGGTGTGGGTGAACCCACAACGTGCCAGTGACAGCGAAGCGTCGTCTGCATTCGGTGGCGATGAACAAGCCCTGGCTGCACGTGTCTACCGCCACATCGGCGACGCCGATTGGCACGGCTTTGCCCGCTACGGCCAGCACACCCGCACGAGCCTCGGCGCGGCGGTGTCGTGGGTGGCGAGCGAGAGCCTCGAAGTGCATGCCTCGGGCCGCGCCGCCGAACGGGCCGACGTGCTGACCATCGACCCATCGGCGCAAGGCCTGGTGAGCAGCAGCCCCTACCGCACGCTGACCCAGGGCAAGACGGCGCAGGCCCTGGTCGGCGCCACCTGGACGGCCGAGAACAAGCTGAGCCTGATGGCCGAGTGGTGGTACGACAGCAGCGCCCCGTCCAACGTGCAATGGGATGCGTGGAACTCGCGCAACCAGCAACTCGCACAGACCTGGTTCACCGGTGGCCCCGAGGCACTGCGCCCCGGCGTGGCCGGCAACCTCGGCTGGCAGGCGCAGGCCTTCGGTGGCAGCAGCTTGCGCCGCAACAACGTGTTTGCCCGTGTGGCCTGGGACCACGAAGGCTGGAAACCCTCCTTCGACGTGCTCTACATGCCGGCCGACCGCGGCCATGTGCTCACCGCCGCGTTGGGGTGGCAGGGCAACCGGGTGCGCGTCGATGCGGGCTGGCGTGCAAACCGCGGGCCCGCCGAGTCGGTGGCGGCACAGCTGCCGACCCGGCGCACGGCGTATGTGGCGGGCACCTGGGCCTTCTGAGCGCCTGTCGCCAACCGCTGCAGCCTGTCGGCGCCATCCGCAGCCCGGCGGCTTGCACTTGGCAATGGCCAGGAACGCTGCAAGCATGGTGCCCTCTGCACCATGAGGCTTCTGCGATGAACCTGCTCGCCTGTTCACCTTCTCGTTCAACCCGCGGCGCCCTGGTCGCGCTTGGGACGATGCTGCTGGCGCTGTGCCTGCCCGCGAGTGCGGCAGCCGCCGACCCCACCGTCACGCAGACGCGCGAGGTGGCAGCCTTTCAGGACCTGACGCTCAGCACACGCGCCATGGTCGTCGTTCGCCAGGGGGCGCAAAACGCCGTGCGGGTCGAGGCCGGCGAGCAGGTCTTGCCGCTGATCAGCACCCGGGTCGAAAAAGACTCGCTGGTGGTCGAAGACCTGCGTGCCTACAAGTCACCGGCCCGGGTGACCATCACCGTGCGCAACCTGCGCAGCCTTGGCATGGGCGAGTCGGTTGCCGTGGTGGCCGAGGGCTTGAACCTGCCGGCCTTGGCACTGACGATGGGCGGCTCCAGCCAGCTGATCCTGAAAGCGGTGTCTGTGCGCAAGCTCGACGTCGCGCTCGGTGGCTCCAGCGCGGTCAAGGCCGATGGCCAGGTCGACGAGTTGTCGGTCGCGCTCGGCGGCTCGTCGGCGCTGCACGCTTCGGCACTGGAGGCCGGGGCGGTGTCGCTGACCGCAGGCGGCTCGGCGCAGGCCGTGGTCTGGGCATTGAAGTCGATGAGTGCGGCAGTCGGTGGCTCGGCCAGCGTGGGCTACTACAGCGACACGATGGGTTCGGTGAAGAGTGGCGGGTCGGCCACCGTGCACCGGTTGGGCTCTGCACCGCCGAAGCCCCAGTGACACTGGGGGCTGCGCCACCCGCTGAAAGAAGAAGCTTCGAGGCATGCGCCACGACATCACGTTCCTTCACACCTCGCCCGCCCATGTGCCGACCTTCGACGCCTTGATGCGCACGGCTGCGCCCGGGCTTCGGGTGGCGCATGTCGTGCGCGAAGACCTCCTGGCCGACGCACAAACTGAAGGTGTCGACAGCCCCGCCCTGGTGGCCCGCCTGCGGCAAGCCCTGGCCGAGGCCGATGCGCGGGTCGTGGTCTGCACCTGCTCCACATTGGGCGGCATCGCCGAAGACACACCCACCGGCGGTGCCTACCGGGTGACCCGCATCGACCGTGCGATGGCCGATGCCGCCGCGCGCGCCGGCCCGCGGGTGCTGCTGGTGGCGGCGCTGGCGAGCACCTTGCAGCCAACCTCCGGGCTGCTGCAGTCATCGGCCGAGCGGCTGGGTACCTCGGTCGTGATCGAGACCCTGCTGGTCGCCGACGCCTGGCCTCATTTCCAGGCCGGGCGGCAGCGCGAGTACATCGACACCCTCGTCGAAGCCGTGGCGCGCGTTGCTGCGGGTGCTGACAGCGTGGTGCTGGCCCAGGCCTCGATGGCGCCGGCCGCAGCCTTGCTGGCCGAGCGGGGCATCTCGGCATTGACGAGCCCCCACCTGGGCGTTCAACATGCCGTCGCACTTCTCCTCTCATCACCCATGACCTCCACCGACCCGACTCCGTACGACGGCGGCTGCACCTGCGGCCAGGTGCGCTACCGCATGAGCAGCAAACCGCTGTTCGTGAACTGCTGCCACTGCCGCTGGTGTCAGCGTGAAACCGGGGCATCGTTTGCACTCAACGCGATGATCGAGGCCGACCGTGTGCAGTTACTGAGCGGCCAGGTCGAACGGGTGCTCACGCCTTCGAACAGCGGGCGTGGCCAGACGGTCTGCCGCTGCCCGAGTTGCCACGTGGCGGTGTGGAGCCACTACGCCGGCGCGGGCGAGGCGGTGAGCTTCGTGCGCGTGGGCACGCTCGACGAGCCCGACCGTCTGCCGCCCGACGTGCACATCTTCACCATGTCCAAACAACCCTGGGTGCTGCTGCCGCCAGGCGCACCGGCGATGCACGAGTACTACAAGGCTTCGGAGCTGTGGCCGGCCGACAGCCTGGAGCGGCGCGCGGCATTGATGCGCAAGGCGTCACCGCCAGCGGGTTGAGCCCGTGGCGCGATCACGCTGACGGGATGGTGAGCAGCCCCGAGCGTTTGGCCGCTTCCAGCACGACCTGCGTGCTGAAGCTGCGAACGTTTGGGTCGTGCAACAGGCAGGCTTCGCAAAAGGCGTCGTAGGCCATCAGGTCGGGCACCACCACGATCAGCACGTAGTCGGCCACGCCGGTGACGCCATAACACTGCTGCACCTCGCTGCGGGCTGTCACCTTGTCGCGAAAGACACGCTGCGCACGCGCTGATTCGTCGACCAGGTCCACGTGCACGATGGCCGTCACGTCCAGGCCCAGCTGGCGGCAGTCCAGCAAAGCGACCTCCGCCACGATCACACCACTTTCGCGCAGGCGCTTGATGCGCCGCTGGACCGCTGCGGCCGAGAGCCCGACCTGCTCTCCGATCTGTTGTGCGGGCACGCGGGTGTCGGCCTGGTAGAGCGAGAGGATGTGGCGGTCGAAGGTGTCGAGGGTCATGGTGGCAATGTGGCCGCGAGGCAAAGGCTCAGGTTGCGGTTTGGCCGCGTGCGGCCGGGCCAGGATGCGGCCGTTCACATGGCGGCGTGTCAAACAATACCCGAATGCCAGTCATGAAGGAGTTCACTTGATCAGCCATGTTTCCCTGGGCACGAAGCGTTATGCCGAGTCGGTGGGCTTCTACCAGAACGCGCTCGGCCCGCTGGGTGCGCAGTTGCTGCGCGACACCGGCAAGGAAGCCGCGTTCGGCG
Organism: Rhizobacter sp.; assembly: GCA_014380155.1. Lineage (GTDB taxonomy): Bacteria > Pseudomonadota > Gammaproteobacteria > Burkholderiales > Burkholderiaceae_C > Rhizobacter. Next base: position 9,249 of record JACMKJ010000354.1, read on the forward strand.
TGCCGCCGCAGTGGTCGTTTTTCCTTTACCCGGTCGATGCCTCAGAGCCTGGCGTCACGGCATCGGGCATGCACCTGGCCTTTCAGGCGGCTTCCCGCGCGCAGGTGATTGGGGTCTACGAACGCGCGCTGTCTGCCGAGGCCTCAAGCCTGTTCTCGCCACGAGAGCGGCCCGACATCAGCGCCACTTATTTCGGCGCGATGTTCACCGATCTCGATGGCCACCGCATCGAGGTCATGACCGACGCGGCCTGAAGTTCAGGCCTGGGTCTTCGGCGGCTGCGGCCGCATCAAACCCTCTTGCGCGACCGACGCGACCAGCCGGCCGTCTTGCGTGAAGAGGCTGCCGCGGCAAAAGCCCCGTGCGCCATGGGCAGCGGGTGAGTCGGTGGCGTAGAGCAGCCACTCGTCCATGCGGAAGCTGTCGTGGAACCACATCGCGTGGTCGAGGCTCACGCCTTGCACGCTGCCGTTCATGAAGCTCAGGCCATGCGGCAGCAACGCCGCGTGCAGCAGACCGAAGTCGGATGAATAGGCCAGCATTGCCTGGTGCAGCACCGGGTCGTCGGGCAAGCGGTCGGAGGCGCGAAACCACGAGTTGTTGAGCGGCCCGCGCACCGGCGGGTCGAACGGGTCGAAGGGGTCGCACTGGCGGATGTCGATCGCTGTTTCGGCGTGCAGCACGGCGCGCATGCGCTCGGGCAGGCGGTCGATGTGTTTGCGGCGCAGCTCGTGCACGCTGATCAGGCCGTCGGGTGGTGGCACCTGCGGCATCACCGCCTGGTGTTGCGGGCCTTCTTCTTTCACATGGAAAGAGGCCGCAAAGTTGAAGATCGGGTGGCCGTGCTGGATGGCGACCACACGCCGTGTGGTGAAGCTGCCGCCGTCGCGAATGCGCTCCACGTCGTAGACGATCTTGGCGGCCTTGTCGCCGGGGCGCAGAAAGTAGGCGTGCAGCGAGTGCACGCTGCGCCCGGGCTCCACCGTGAGGGCAGCCGCCATCAGCGCCTGGCCCAGCACTTGGCCACCGAAGACCCGTGGGCTGCCGATGTCGCCGCTGATGCCGCGAAAGAGGTTGTTCTCGAGCTGCTCCACCTGCAGCATCTCGACGAGTTCTTGGACTTGGGGCTTCATGGGCGAAATGATGCACCAATCGGCCCGTACCATCGCGGCTGCCTCAACACGCCCACCCCACCTTGCGACCCGCACACTCCCCCCCACTTGCACGCTTGCTCGTGCCTTCGCTGCTGCTGGCCGCCGCGCTGCCAGCGTGGGCACAGACTGAGCCCGTGCCCACCTTGCAGGGTTGCGCCGCCATCGGTGCCGCTGCCGACCGCCTGGCCTGCTA
>JACMKJ010000355.1 GCA_014380155.1 Rhizobacter sp.
CGGCCGTGGCCCGCGTCGGCCAGCGCCTGCGTCAAGGTGCCCTGCTGCTCGCGCCGCGCCGCGTGGACCGCGCCGCCGGCCCACACCAGGCTGCTGCCCAGCCCCAGCTCCTGCCGCGCAGGTTGATTGGCATGGCGCAGCGCCCCGCTGGGGGTCACGAGCAGCATGCCGTGGTCCATCTCGTCGAGCATGCGCGCCAGCCAGCGGGTGATGGGTGCGGGGCGGGTTCTCCGCTCGGGTCCGTGGTAGCTGCTGTCTGCGGGTCGCGTGACTGTGCTGCAAGACTCCAACATGATGCGTTCCCCTTGTGGTTGTCGGCGGGCTGACAATCCCCTCGCCGTGACCCCAAATTTAGGGATGACGCGACGCCAACGTGGGTGAATCCGACCCGTCGGTTTGTGATTTATTCACCTCGCTGCACGGCGCCATGTGGTGAACTCATCCCGGCTCGGCGGATCATCCAGCGCATGAACAGCACCCAGACCACCGGCCCACGCAGCCTGCTGCGCGACGAGCGGCTCAAGGCACACATTCAAGACAAGCTGCACGCCTTTGACGTGCAGCGCCATGCCACCGTGGGGCAGGCAGGCGCCTTGCAGGCGGCTGCGGTGGCAATTGCCATCGTCGACGAAGGCCACGGCGCCGACCTGCCCCACTTCCCTCGGCATGCGCAGTGGAGTTCGCAGGCTGCCCTGCTGCTGACACGGCGCTCGCTGCAGCTGCGCAAGCATGCGGGCCAGTGGGCGCTGCCAGGGGGGCGCATCGACGCCGGCGAGACGGCCGAGCAGGCCGCCCTGCGCGAGATGGCCGAAGAGGTCAACCTGTCGCTCGACGCCAGCGCCGTGATGGGCCGGCTCGATGATTTTGTGACCCGCTCGGGCTTTGTGATCACGCCGGTGGTGGTGTGGGCAGGCGCGGCACACGACATCGTGCCCAACCCCGACGAGGTGGCCGGTGTGCATCGCATTCCGGTGGCCGAGTTCCTGCGGGCCGACGCGCCGATGCTGGAGCAGACCGAACACAGTGAGCACATGGTGCTGCGAATGCCCGTGGGGCCGGACTGGATCGCCGCGCCCACCGCGGCCCTGCTTTACCAGTTCAGAGAGGTGTGCATCGAGGGCCGGAGCACCCGCGTGTCTCATTTCGAACAGCCGGTGTTCGCCTGGAAGTGACTCCAGGCACCCGCCTCAGCGTGTGGCGCTGCCTTGGCTCAGCGCGAGTTCGAGCAAGTCGCCGATCTGCTCGATCAGCGGGTGCGGTTCATGCGGCGAACCTGTCGCGCCCAGGATGGCGTGCAGCGGCGGGCGACAAGGCGTCTCGACGGGTTGCTGCGGGTCTTCTGTGGCGAGGCCGTGCAGCGACATCGTGGCCGGCCGGCCGGTGAGGTCGATCATGGTGCCCACCATGCGGGTGGCGTTGCCGCCAGCGTCGCGCTCCACGACCCGGCCGCGCGACAGCACGGTTCGGTAGCCCGAGCCGTTGCTGCGCACCCGGAACCGCATCTCATAGCTGGACACCTGGCCGGCGAGGTGCGAGCGCAACGAACCCTGCATGGGCTCCAGGTCGTCGGGGTGCACCCGGCAGCGCCAGAACCCGGTGCTGTCGGGTTCATGGATGCGCGGAAAGCCGAAACGCGCTTTCCATTGGGGTGAGTAGTGAACCATCTCCCGGCAGGGGTCCAGGTCCCACACACCAAAAATGGCGTTCTCGATGGCCAACCGCCAGCGTTGCAATGGGACGATCCGCTGCGGCGTCATGCGGTGGGTGAGGTGGCGAGTGTCAAGGTGAAATTTTCCCACCATCGCATGCCCGGTGCCGGTGCCGAAACGGCCCCACCGTGCCGTATGGCGCACTCCAGGCCCGTATGCGCAGCGGGCCTGGAGTGCATTTCTCTCAGGCTCAGGCCAGCACGCGCAACAACCAGCGGTTGAGATCGCCGATTTCTTCGGCGCACACCGAGTGCGGCATCGGGTAATCGTGCCATTCGATGACATGGCCCAGCGCGGCCAGCGCGTCGCGCGAGGCCACGCCGCGTGCGAGAGGCACCACCGGGTCTTGCGTGCCATGGGCCAGGAACAGCGGCACGTCGCGGTTGGCAGCACTGCGTTCGGTGGCCGTGCTCGCGGCCAGGGGCAGGTAGCCCGACAGGCCCGCCACACCCGCCAGGCGCTCGGCGTGGCGCAAGCCGGCGAGCAACGCCATCGCGCAGCCTTGCGAAAAGCCCGCGATCACGATGCGCGAGGCGGGCACACCACGCTGTTTTTCAGTGGCGATCAGCGCTTCGATCAGGGCCTGCGATTCACGCAAACCCGTTTCGTCTTCGCGGCGTGCCAGGTCGCTGCCGAGGATGTCGTACCAGGCGCGCATCACGTAGCCGCCGTTGATGGTGACAGGGCGCTCTGGTGCGTGCGGCAGCACGAAGCGCACCGCGCCGAGGGTGCTCAGGTCGAGCTCTTCGGCGATGGGCGCAAAACCGTGGCCGCTGTCGCCCAGCCCGTGCAGCACGATGACGGTGCGTTGGGGCGAGGGGCCGGTTTCGATCTCGAGGGTGTCCAGTGACATGGGGGCTCCGCTGTTGGCTGAGCACCGATCGTAAGGGCCTCAGCGGGTGGTGGCGCCGGCCCCGCGAAAAGCGCCGGGCGTATCGCCCGTCCAGCCGCGAAAGGCGCGGTGGAACGAGGCCGTGCTGTCGAAGCCCAGCTGCGCGCTGATGGCGTTGATGGGCTCGTGGCCGCGGGTCAACATCTGCAAGGCCATATCGCGTCGGAACTCGTCTTTCACGCGCTGGAAGCTGGTGCCTTCATCGGCGAGGCGGCGGTGCAGCGTGCGTGCCGACACATGCAGGGCCTCGGCCGCGCTCTCGGCGGTGGCAGGCAGCGGCAGGCGCTCGGCCAGGTAGGCGCGCAAGCGCAGGCCCAGGCGCTTCTCGTGCTCGCCCACGAACAGCCAGTCTTCGGGTGCACGCAGCAAAAATTCGTTGAGCTCGTGTTTGTTGCGGCGGATCGGCAACTGCAGCAAGTCGGGCTCCAGGTGCATCGCCGCCTGGGCCTGGTTGAAAAAAACCGGGCCCGGGTACAGCGCCAGGTAGTCGTCTGCGAAGCTGGGTCGCTCGAACGTGAAGTCGACCCGGATCAGCGGCAGGCGCTGCCCCACCAGCCAGGAGAGCACGCCATGCACCACCTTGAGCAGCATGTCTTGCGCGAGCGGTTTGCAGGGCAGTGGGGTTTGGCTGGAGACGAGTGCGATGCGCACGTGGTGGGGGTCGGGCTGCAACACCATGTGAAGGTCGTCGCGCAGCATGCGTGACATGTACGTCCAGCGGTGCAGCGCCACCATCAGGTTCTTGGCGTCCATCAACGCCAGGCAGGTGAACTTGAGTGCGCCGTGGCGAAACGCACGCGGGAACAGGCGCAGCATCTCGTCGTCGAGCGCGAAGGCGAGCGCACGGTAGATGGCCGAGAACTCGGCTTCGCCGATGCGGGCGTCGGGATCGTCGAGCCGCCTCGGGTCCAGGCCCACCTGTTGCAGCAGTGCGGTGTCGTCGGGCGAGACCTCGGCGGCCTGCAACAAGGCCGCCAGGTAGCCCATCGAGAGAGTCGGCGTCAGCACATGTGCCATGCCGCTGAAAGTAGCACGCGCGACTGTGGTGCGCGACTGGTGGAAGCCTGGGCTTCCACCTCGTTCGGAGGGTCTTAGAAGCGGTAGTTGAAACCGATGGCGATCATCGGGATCGCCTTGATCTTGCCCGCGCCGTCGCGGATCTCGGCGAGTTCGGCGTCGATGTCGGACTGTGGGATCTGGCTGAAGTTGTTGCCGCTGTGCGACTCGGTCACTTTGGCCTTGCCGATCGATGCGCCAAGATCGAACACAAAGCCCCAGCCCGTGCTCAGCTGGTGGCCGTAGCCCAGCCCGATGTAGGGCGTGGTCTTGGGGAACTCGATCTTGACGTTGAAGCGGTCGGTGGAGTCGGTGGGGTAGCTGTTGTTGCCAATGGTGACGGGGGTGCCGTTGCCCTTGGCGACCAGGTCGACCTTCATGTTGTTGAAGGTCACGCCGCCGGTGAATCGGAAGCCGCCGCCGGCGAAGGGAAACCAGTCGCCAAACAGGCCGACGCGGTTGTAGGTGGCCTTGGCTTCGTAGTCGATGCCTTCTTCACGCTCGTTTTTCTGGCGGCTGCCGAGGGTGCCGAAGTCGCCGCGCGCGGTGAACTGGGGTGACAGGGCCTGGGCAAAACCCAGCATCACGCCGTGCGTGCCGATGCCGGTGTACACCTCGCCGGCGTTCGCGCCCGCGGCCAAGGTCAAAGCCGCCAGGGCGATCAGGGTGCGCTTCATGGTGTTCCTTCTGAGATCTGACCCTGCACAGCGCAGGAGAATCTCATTCTAGGAACGGGGGGTGGGAGCGGGATCCACCAAACAGCCGATGTGGCGTGACGCTTTTCAGCCGATCAACGCAGCGCCTTGCCCGCCATCTGCAAGATGTCGTCGAGCGGGTTGCCATCGCCGTTCAGGTCGAGCATGGAGGCGAGCCCGCCTGAAGCGGCGCCACCTCGTTGGCCACCCAGCAAACCCCCGAGCAGCCCGCCCAGGCCGCCACTGTCCTGGCCAGGCTGCGCCGATGAGGCGCCTTGTTTGGCGATGTAGCCCGCGACCAGCATCGCCAGCATGGGCAGCATCTTCTTCAGCAAAGACGGGTCGAGCCCGGTTTGGGTGGCGGCGTTTTGCGCCACCGTGCGGCTCACGTCCTTGGAGCCGAAGATCTGGCCCAGCACCTCGTTGCCCTGGCTCACGTCGGTGGCTTGCGGGCTCAGCACCTGGTCGAGCAGACCCCCGCCGCCCAGTTGCCCGAGCAGGCCGCCCAGGCCATCGAGCCCGCTGGACTGGGTTTGTTTCTTGAGCCCGCCGAGGATCGCCGGGGCCAGCGCGGCGGCGCCACTTTGCACCTGGCTCTCGCTCACGCCCAGCTCGCGCGCGATCGATTGCAGGCCGCCCATCTGGGCCAGGATGTCGGTGATCTGCATGGCAGCTCCTGCAGGGTCAGTCGATCAACTCGGCGGGAATGTTGCCGCCGTTGGCGGCGATGTGGGCAAGCACGTTCTTGTGCAGCCACGTGTTCATCTGGGCCGAGTCGCCCATCAGCTCGTCAGGGCAGCGCAGTTCGACGGCCAAAGCCTTGCGGGCCGTGAGGCTGCTGTCGATGTCGAGCAGCTTGAGCAGGTCGACGATGGAGGTCTTCCAGTTGAGCTTCTGCGGGTTGGCTGCAGCGCGCTGCTCCAGCTGCGCGACCACGTCGACCACGGCGATCGGGTTCACCACGGCGGCGGCCGGCACGGCGCTCGGCGTGGATGCCGCCGCCGGAGGAGGCGCCACCGAGGTGGGGGTGACGGGCGCCGCCGCCGCGTCTTTCATGCCGAGCTTTTCGAGGATGTTGCTGAAGAATCCCATGGTGCGCTCCCGATTGAACAGTCAGAGGCGCATGGTAGGCCGGATGGGTGACAGCGTGAAGTCGCAATCGCCCTCCGGCACTTGGCTCGGCCGCCTGCCACGGGCCGCGCTGCGGTATCAAGGCAGGCGCGGCAGGGTGGCGGTGGCGATCTTCTTCAGGCCTTCCACGGCGACGTCCGGGCTCACCTTCATGCCGCCGCCGCTGAAGACCAGCCAGACACGCGGGCCGCTGAAGACATTCAGCTCGACGATGGGAAAGGCCTTGCTGCCCAGGTCGATCCAGTAGGCCCCTGCGCCCAGACCGGACACGTCCATCGGGCTCGCCTTGACGTTGAGCTTTTTGGCGCCGTCCTTGGCGACTGCGGGAGTGACGCCCGAGGTGTCGCTGGGCGCGCGGCGCGCCGTCAGCACCACCGTGAACACATCGCTCGGCTTCGGGCCCGCCGACACATAGGTGCAGGTCGACACGGCCGCCATCTTGGGCGTGCGCTTGACGGGGTCCTTGGCCAGGGAGCCCTTGTCGAACTTGCGAGGGGCGAAAGCCGCCTCGACATCGGCCTGGCGCAACATCTGGCACGCATCCCAGGGCTGCTGCGCGGCTGCGGGCAGCAAGCACGCGACGAAGAGGAAAACGGCCGTGGCGAAACCCCGATTGAATGGACGCAAGATCAACCTCCGGTTCACTCCGCTGCGGTTGGCAGCGCAGCAAGTGTCGCAGCCCCGCTGCAGCAACCGAACAGGCACCTCGCCGCCAGGCCTTTTCGGCTTCTACAGGTTTGCGCTGGGTCGGGAGCTGGTTCGCTGTGCCACCCTGGCCCCGTCCAGCCACAAGACGCAGTGCTGGAAGTTCGCACTCGAAGGCACCGGCCGGTCGATTGCCTCGCACCCGCGACGGGCTTTACAGCGTGTCCTCGGGCAACCCGAACATTCCGTCATGGATCGGCGATCTGGCGTTGGTGGCGCCTCATCCCGAAGCGCGAGAACGACAAATACGCGCAGCAGGTGCGCAGCTCCGCAGGCATCGCGGTGTTCGTCGGCCAGGCCACCGACAAGATGCACTGGGTGGAAGTTCACTGGGCCTGACGGGTCAGCGGCCGGACCGTGTCGTGCGCTTAGGTCGCGGCCCGTTGCTGCCGCGCTCGCTGCGGCGGCCGGTCGACGCACGGGGCGCAGGCGCGGGCAAGGACGGCGTCATGCTCATGCTGCCTTGGGAATGCGCTTTGTCCGACTACCGGCCGCAAGACGGCATGCTGATTCCGATGGTTGGTGAAGCCGCCTGGGTGCGGCGTGAAGGCCGCAAGGCGTATTTCGTCGGGAACCTCCAGAAGCTGCGCTACGAGTTCTTGCCGTGATTCTGGCGAAACGGCTCCGGCAGACCCCGCTGCTGATGTTTGTCGAGGCCGCGATGATGCGGTTGATGGGCTCGGACTTCCTGTTCTGGCCACCCCGCAGGGGGCGCACGGGTGACCGCGATGCTTCTGGCGCACAGCTGGCGTTCTCGCAATTCGCGGAACGTCAAAGCGTGAAGTCGTAATCGATGATGAGTGGCGCGTGGTCGGAAAAGCGCTGCTCGAGGAAGATATGTTCCTTGCGGGCCAGCGCGGCGAGCGCGGGCGTGGCCAGGTGGTAGTCGAGCCGCCAGCCCACGTTCTTGGCATAGGCCTGGCCGCGGTTGCTCCACCAGGTGTATTGCTCGGCTTTGTCGTTGAGCGTGCGAAACACGTCGACCAGGCCCAGCTCGTCGAGCGTGTGGCTCATCCAGGCGCGCTCTTCGGGCAGGAAGCCGCTGTTCTTCTGGTTGCTGCGCCAGTTCTTGAGGTCGATCTGCTTGTGCGCGATGTTGATGTCGCCCACCAGGATGAACTCGCGCTCGGCCTTGAGCCGTTGCAGGTAGGGCGTCATCAGCGCGAGAAAACGGAACTTGGCGAGTTGCCGCTCTTCGCCGCTGGAGCCACTCGGAAAGTAGCAGCTGATGATGCTCAGCTTGCGCGAGGGGGTGTCGAAACGCACCTCGATGTAGCGGCCTTCGGCGTCGAACTCCGGCGCGCCGATGCCCACCACCACGTCGCTCGGTTCCTTGCGGGAGTAGACGCCCACACCCGAGTAGCCTTTCTTCTCGGCGAAGTGGAAGTGGCCCTTCAAATCATGCAGGGTGTCGAAGCGCTCGGCGATGTCGGCGGCCTGCGCCTTGATCTCTTGCACCCCCATACAATCGGCGCCCAGGGCCTCGGCCCAGGGCAGCAAGCCCTTGGTGGCGGCAGAACGAATGCCGTTCAGATTCAAAGACACCAGTCGAAACACGAGACATCCCTTCGATGAGCCCCAACTCGCAAAACAAGTCTTTGGAACAAGATGGCCTGGCCCAGGACTTCGTGAAGTTCTCGGTCGAAGCGGGTGTGCTGCGGTTTGGGGAGTTCAAGACCAAGGCCGGGCGACTGTCGCCCTATTTCTTCAACTCAGGCCTGTTCGATGACGGCGCCAAGCTGGGCCGGCTCGCAGAATTCTATGCCCGGCGTTTGCTGGCGTCGGGGCTCGAGTTCGACATGCTGTTCGGCCCGGCCTACAAGGGCATCACGCTGGCGGCGGCCACCGCGGTCGAGCTGGCTCGCCTCGGGCGCAACGTGCCCTTCTGCCACAACCGCAAAGAGGCCAAGGACCATGGCGAAGGAGGCCTCATGGTGGGCGCGCCTCTGAAAGGCCGCGTGGTCATCATCGACGACGTCATCACCGATGGCGCTTCCAAGCGCGAGTCGGTCGACATGATCCGCGCCGCCGGTGCACAGCCTGTTTCCGTGCTGATTGCCATGGATCGCATGGAACGCAAGGGAGACGATGACAACCTTTCGCCCCGCTCGTCCGTTGAAGACTTCGAGCTGGAGTACGGCATGCCGGTGTTGTCGATTGCGACCCTGGCAGACTTGCTGCAGTATTTGAAGTCAACCCGCGACACGGCCCTGGGCGAGCACCTCGCCCGTGTGGCCGCTTACCGCGAACGTTATGGGGTGTGATTTGTTCCATTCACGCGCTGTTCGATCTGCTCTGTTCGTGGGCCTGCTGGGCATGGCGGGTAGCGCGTCGGCTGCCATCTACAGCTGTGTTGACGCCAACGGGCGCCGCCTCACCTCTGACCGCCCGATCGCCGAGTGTCTGGCGCGCGAACAGCGCCTGCTCAATGCCGATGGTTCGGTCCGCCGGGTGGTGCCACCCACGATGACGGTCGACGAGATGGCCGAGGCCGAGGCCAAGAAGCGCCAAGCCGAAGCCGACCGTGTGGCGCAGCAAGACGCCGTCCGCCGTGACCGCAACCTGCTGGGGCGATTCCCCAACCAGGCGGCGCACGACAAGGCGCGTGAAGCGGCGCTCGACGATGTGCGCAAGGGCGTGAAGTTCTCCGAAGAGCGACTCGCCGACCTGCAACGCGAGCGCAAGCCGCTGTTCGATGAGGCCGAGTTCTACAAGGGCAAGAAGATGCCCGCCAAGCTCAAGCAGCAACTCGACGCCAACGACGCCGCCGCCGCCGCCCAGCGCTCGCTGGTGCAAAACCAGAAAGACGAGATCACCCGCATCAACGGGCTCTACGACGTGGAACTCGGCCGGCTCAAAAAGCTGTGGAGCGGCACGCCGATCGGCTCGATGGGGGTGCTGCCGGCGGCCTCGTCGCCGCCCGCGCCGCACAAGCCGGCGAGCCCGTAGCCCGCCGCTGAACCCGTTCGCCCTCAGTCCGAACGGCGAAAGTAATCAGCCCCCGAGCTTTTTCTTCAGCAGCTCGTTCACCGCAGCCGGGTTGGCCTTGCCCTTGGTGGCCTTCATGGCCTGGCCGATGAGGGCGTTGAAGGCCTTGTCCTTGCCGGCGCGGTATTCCTCCACCGACTTGGCATTGGCGGCCAGCACCTCGTCGAGGATGCGCTCCAGCTCGCCGGTGTCGCTCATCTGCTTCAAGCCCTTGGACTCGATCAGTGCGTCGACCGAGCCTCCCTCGGACCACAGCGCCTCGAACACCTGCTTGGCGCCGTTGTTCGAGATCGTGCCATCGGCGATGCGCGTGATGAGCTGAGCGAGCGTGCCGGCGTTGACGCGGCTCGCATCGAGCCCCAGGTCTTCTGCGTTCAAGCGCCTCGAGATCTCGCCCATCATCCAGTTGGCCACCAGCTTCGGTTGCCCGCTGGCCTTGGCGGCCTCTTCGAAGTAAGCGCCAAACGCCTTGTTCTGCGTGACCATCGCTGCGTCGTACGCCGGCAGGCCGCAGGCGTTCTGGAAACGCTCGGCCATCAGGCGTGGCAGCTCGGGCATCTCGCTCTTCACCCGCTCCACCCACTCGGGTGCGATGACCAGAGGCGGCAGGTCGGGGTCGGGGAAGTAGCGGTAGTCGTGCGCGTCTTCCTTGGTGCGCATGGCCCGCGTTTCGCCGCTGTCGGGGTTGAACAGCACGGTGGCCTGCACGATCTCGCGGCCGTCTTCGATCTCGTCGATCTGCCACTGGATCTCGTAGTCGATCGCCTGCTGCATGAACTTGAAGCTGTTCAGGTTCTTGATCTCGCGGCGGGTGCCGAAATCGGCGCCGGGCTTGCGCACCGAGACGTTGGCGTCGCAGCGGAACGAGCCCTCTTGCATGTTGCCGTCGCAGATGCCGAGCCACACCACCAACGCATGCAGCGCCTTCGCGTATTCAACTGCTTCGACGCTGGCGCGCATGTCGGGCTCGGTCACGATTTCCAGCAGCGGTGTGCCGGCACGGTTGAGGTCGATGCCGGTCTGGCCGGCATAGTCTTCGTGCAGCGACTTGCCGGCGTCTTCTTCCAGGTGGGCGCGGGTGAG
>JACMKJ010000356.1 GCA_014380155.1 Rhizobacter sp.
CGTCCTACGACCATCGCGGCGATCGTCCTACCTGGCGTTTGACTGGCCAGGTCCACGCTGATGCCTGTCTCTGAAGGGGGTGCGCATGTCGACAAGATGCATCGTTTTTCATAAGGGTTATGCCATCAAGACGCGCTGCTCGGGTGTCGAACATGACCGCTTTGAGGCGAGCTTCTCGGTGTTCCCACCGGTTGGTGCTGATCCGTGCTGGCAACGCTTTGCTCGATGCTCATTCGCGAGTGCAGATGCGGCAACCCGAGATGCAATGTGCGTCGCCATCGCATGGATCGATCAAGACTGCCCGTGAGTTGAGATGTGTGTCGCCCCGACGCTTGCAGGTCAGGCTGCCAGCCTTTGCGGCTCAGCGTTCCAACCCACGGGGATGAAGCCGAACAACCAAGCCACGGCCTGGGCCGGAGTCCAGTCTTCGTGCCATCCATCTTGTGCCTGGTGCGAATGCGCCTACCAGGTGGGGTCTCGCTGTCCACGATCCACTGGTAGTAACCGACTTGCTTCATGGGGGCAGGTTAGCGTGCCCGGTGGCTCACCCGCCGATACTGGATATTCGCCAGCGTCGAATATCTGGCGAATATCCGCCCCAATGAAAACGGGCCCTGCATCGCTGCAAGGCCCGTGAATAGTGGCTCCTCGACCTGGGCTCGAACCAGGGACCTACGGATTAACAGTCCGGCGCTCTACCAACTGAGCTATCGAGGAACAGCCTCGAATTATAGCTGGAGTTTTTGGGCTGCTTACAGGCTCATTTCCACAGAAACGCGGAAGGTGCGCGCAGCAATCGGGTAGAGGTACACGTGTCCGAATTGGAAAGGCGATTCACGCCAGGCGCGGCGGTCGAACAGGTTGTCGACACCGGCGCGCCAGATGAGGCTGCCGCTGTCGAGCTTCTGTTCATAACGCGCCGACAGATCGGCTACGCCATACCCCGGAATGCTCACGCTGTTGTCGGCCAGCACCATGCGGCTGCTCACGCCCTGTGCGTCGGCTTGCACGCTCAGGCCGGGCAGGGCGGGCACCAGGTAGCGTACTTGCAATTTCAGGGTGCGTTCGGGCACGTTGGTCGGGCGCTTGCCGTTGGCGTCTGGTGTGGCGACGCTGCCGTGGCGGCGCGCATGCAGTGCTTGTGCGCCGCCTTGAAACACCCAGGCACCGGAACGCCATGCCGCGTTGGCCTCGATGCCCTGGTGCTGGGCGTCGCCGTCTTCACCACGCACTCTGTCCTTGTCTCCCCAGGTCGGGCGAACGATGCTGAACCATGCGAAGCCCCAGTTCGCATTCGGCGTGCCGACTTTGAGCCCGGCTTCGAACTGTTGGCTCTTGGCCGCGGGCAGGGCCTCGCCGGGGTTGTCGTAGAGGCTCGATCGGTTGGGCACCACCTCGCTTTCGATGCCCTGGCCCCAGCTGGCATAGAGCATCTGGTCGGGCGCGAAGGTGTAGCTCGCGGCGACCCACGGGGTGCTGAACGACTGCGGGTAGCTGGTGGGACCAGAGCCGTTCGTGCGCACCGATTCGCGCTTCAGCTGCGTGTAGCGCAGACCCAGCCACAGGGTGAGGCTGTCGTTGAGCTTCATGGCGTCGCGCACGAACAGCTCGCTGGAGCGCTCGTCGCGGTTGGTGCCGGTGTCGTTGAGGCTGTTGTTGGGGTAGGTGGCCAGCGTGCCGTCGACATTGCCGATGCCCGAGGGCACGGACTCGAACGGCGTGGCGAAGCTGCGGTCGAAGGTCTGCGCGCCGAAGCGGTTCTTGACCTTGCTGAACAAGGTACCGACCAACCAGGTGTGCTGCAGGCCACCGGCGTTGGTTTCGCCATGCGCCGCCAGCTCGAGCGAGTCGGTGCGGCGGCGCTCGTTTTCGCTGCGGAAGTCGTACAGGTCGTAGGTGCCGTCGCTGCAATAACGGTCGTAGTTGTCCTCGGCGCTGCAGCCGTAGGGGAAGGCCAAGCGGTCGTCGGTGCGCAGGCGCTGCGTGGCCGCGTGGGCGCTCAGGCGCCAGCCATCGAGCTTATGCGTGGCGCGCAACGAGGCAGTGTTGGCGTCCATCACGACCGGCTGTGACCAGGCCTGGTTGTTGAGGTTGATGCGCGGGTCGACGGGCGCCGGCACGTTGGGCCCGAGCAGGCTGAAGCCGGGTTGGCTTGGCTGTGAGCGGTGGCTCGTTTCAAACTCGGCTTCAATCAGCGTGGCGGCGCCCAGGCGCCAGTCGCCAGCGGCGGCGAGCAGGTGGCGTTTGCCTTTGGCGCTGTAGAGGTGGGGATCGAGGCGCTCGTAGGCTGCGTTCGCCCGCATGCCAAAGGCGTTTTGCACTCCGAAGCGCTGGCTGATGTCGACGGCCCCACCGACCGAGCCAGGCTCGCGCCAGCCGAGTTGGGCGCTTCGGATCGGCGCATCAGTGGGGCGCTTGACGACCAGGTTGAGCAGGCCGCCCGGTGCGCTGGTGCCCGCCTGAATGCCGCTGGCCCCCTTCAGCAACTCGATACGCTCCTTGTTCTGCAACGGGATCGTGGTTTCGGCGTTGATGGGCAGGCCGTCGCGGCGGTAGTTGAAGCGGTTGTCGAGCACGAAGCCGCGCACGGTGAGGAAATCCCAGTATCCCTCGGCGTTGTAGGCGTCGCTGACCGATGGGTCGATGCGTGCGACGTCGGCAATGCGCTGCACGTCGCGGTCGCGCAGTTGCGTGTTCGAGAACACGCTGGCTTGCAGCGGTGTCTGCGACAACGGAATGTCGCCCCAGCCCGACACGCTGACCACCGGCTCGGCGCGGCCGGTGACGGTGACAGGTGCGAGGGTGCTTTGTGCGTGGGCGCCGGCCACGACGCAAAGCGCGGCGGCAGCAATGGGTGTGGGAGAAAAGCGGAATGAGCGAATGGTTGCCATCGTGGTGTCCAGAAAAAATCGATGGCAGGTCGGCGGGCACGAAGCGCAAGGCCGTGAGAACGGCCCGGGCTTCGGTGCTTGCTTCCCTGCGCGAGGATTACCTCAATCAGGTTCAAAGGGACTCTCTCAGTCAAACACCCCGTCTTGTTTCAGACAGGATGCTCAACACCCCTAGCGAGTGCAGCGCAGAACGCGCAGCGGACGGATTATCAGTCGAAAGTGGGCGTCTCCACGCCGAGCACCTTGTGCAACTTCGGGCTGGTGGTCGTGTACTGCAGGTGAATGCGTTTGTCCGGGAAGATGTAGGGCGCCGCACCAAAGGCCGCCAGCGCTGCCTCGTGGAAGCCCGACAGGATCAGCTTTTTCTTGCCCGGGTAGGTGTTGACGTCGCCCACGGCAAAGATGCCGGGTGTGTTGGTTTCGAACTTCTCGGTGTCGACCACGATCTGCTTTCGCTCGAGGTTCAAACCCCACTCCGCGATGGGGCCGAGCTTTGGCGAGAGCCCAAAGAAAACCATCAACACGTCGAGCGGCACCAGGCGGGTGATGCCGTCGCTGCCGGTGACCTTGAGGTGGGTGAGCTTGCCGTCGGCCTCTTCGATGCCGCTGACCTGGCCGACGAGAAACTGCATCTCATACGCGTCACACAGCTCGCGCATCTTGGCCACGCTGGCAGGTGCTGCCTTGAAGCCATCGCGCCGGTGGATCAGGATCACGCTCTCGGCCTTGTGAGGGCCTTCTTGTACAAAGTTGAGACACCAGTCGAGCGCCGAGTCGCCGCCGCCCACGATCACCAGGTTCTTGCCGGCGAACTGCGAAGGGTTCTTGACGCGGTAGTGCAGCTGCGTGCCGTCGTATTTGTCGAGCCCGTCGACGCGCAGCAGGCGCGGCTGGAACGAGCCCACGCCGCCGGCGATGAAGATGGTCTTGGTGAGAAAGCGCGTGCCTTTGGACGTTTCCACACAGAAGCGGCCATCGTCCTGCCTTTGCACCACGGTGACTTCTTGCCCCAGGTGGAAGGTCGCGCCGAAAGGCTCGATCTGCTTGAGCAGGTTGTCGGTCAGCTCCTTGCCGGTGCACACCGGCACGGCAGGGATGTCGTAGATCGGCTTGTCGGGGTAGAGCTCGATGCACTGGCCGCCGGGGTAGGCGAGCGAGTCGATGATGTGGGCCTTGATCTCCAAGAGGCCCAATTCGAACACCTGGAACAGACCCACGGGACCTGCGCCCACGATGACCGCATCGGTTTCGATGGGGCCGTCGTGTGTGCCAGCGGTTTTGGCGATCTCCACGTTGGCGTTCGGTTCCATGGCCTGGCGCTGGGTGTTACTTGATCAGCTCCGACAGCTTGCCGGTCTTGTCTTTCCAGTCGTCGGCGTCGGGCAGTGGGGTCTTGCGCTTGGTGATGCTGGGCCAGCCGCTCTTGGCGAGGTCGGCGTTGATCTTGATCATGTGTTGCTGATCGCCCGGCACGTCTTCCTCCGGCATGATCGCGTTGACCGGGCACTCGGGGATGCACACCGCGCAGTCGATGCACTCGTCGGGGTCGATGGTCAGGAAGTTCGGGCCTTCGCGAAAACAGTCGACGGGACAGACGTCCACGCAGTCGGTGTATTTGCAGCGGATGCAGGCTTCGGTGACGACGTGGGTCATGGCTCTTGCTTTGAAGAAGTGACGGATGAGGGGGCTTCGCCGGCGGGCGAAGCCTTGCATTTTAGGGGCTTCAGGGTTTCCACCGGGGCAGTGCACGCCCTGGGAATGGGGGTGTTCAGCGCACGAGCTCCCGCACCCACCGTGACGATGGTCGGCCGCCCGGCGTGCAGCAGGCCGGCCTGTGCCAGATCTCGCACGCTGTGGTCGCTGTGCAAGGCATCGGGCCAACCAGCGCGAGACACCACGCTCACCGGTGTTTCAGCCGGCCAGCCCGCATTGGTGAGCTGTCGCGACAGTGCTGCGAGCTGCTTGCCGGCCATGTAGAAAACTTCGGTGTCGGCGGTGCGTGTGGCGTGGAGATCACCACTGCGCGTCATCGCCGTGGCCAGGCTGATGCTGCGGCCGCTGCCACGTCGCGTGAGCGGGCGTTGGCTGCTGGCGGCCGCGGCGATGGCGGCGGTGACGCCGGGCACCACTTCGCAGTCGATGCCTTCGTCGGCAAGTGCTTCGAGTTCTTCTTCGAGGCGGCCGAACACGCTCGGGTCGCCGCCCTTGAGGCGCACCACCGTGTTGACCTCGCGTGCGTACTTCAGGAGCAGGGCGTTGATCGTGGCCTGCCCGGTGCTGTCGCAGAAGCCGCGCTTGCCCACATTCAACCAGCGTGCGTTGGGCGCGAGTTCTTTCAGCGCCGGGTCGGTGAGCGCGTCGAACAACACGACGTCGGCCTGCGCGAGCAGGCGTGCGCCGCGCACGGTGATCAGGTCGGCGGCCCCTGGCCCTGCTCCGATGAAGATCACCCTGGCCATGATCAGGCCGCGCCTTTCACGAGCAGCGCACCGCTGGTGCGGTTGCTCGCAGGGTCGACGATGATCAATGAGCCGCCGACGCGGTTAGACGCGAAGGGCTCCACCGGCAGCGCCTGCTGCGTCTCGATGATCACGTGGCCGATCTCGTTGACGTTTAGCTGGTTGGCATCGATCGCTTCGAGCGTGTGGATGTCGAGCCGGCTCTCGATGCTGGCGATGCGCGCCTGCACCCAGCGGTTGCCGTGGCGCACCCAGTACTTGCGGCCGACGACGGCGGGTTCGGTGTCCAGCCAGGCGAGCGTGGCCGAGAAGCGCTGCGCCTCGTGGATGGTTTGCGGTGTGGAGATCCAGTCACCGCGCGACACGTCGAGCTGGCGGTCGAGCACCACGCCGGCCGATTGACCGGCTTCCACCACGTCGACCACGTCGCTCGCCAGCCGCACTTCGGCCACGGTGGCGATCTGGCCGCTCGGGAAGATCTGCACTTGATCGCCGGCCTTCACGCGCCCGTGCGCGATGCGGCCGAACAGTTGGCGCGGCTGGTTGCCGGTGCCTTCACCTTCGCGCGCCACGTACTGCACGGGGATCAGCAGGTCGCCGTCCTTGCGCTCTTGCAGAGCGGGCAGTGATTCGAGCATTTGCAACAGCGACGGGCCGTTGTACCAAGTGGCGTCGAGCGGCTGGGTGACGTTGTCGCCACGCAGGGCCGAGACCGGGATGATGCCGGCGACTTCGATGCCGGCCTGCTCTGCGAACTCACGCAAGGCCACGCTCACGGCTTCGAAGGCGTGCGCCGGGTCGCTCACCGCATCGAGCTTGTTGACGGCGAACACGATGCTCGGCACGCGCAGCAAATGAGCCAGCAGCGCGTGGCGGCGCGTTTGCGGCAGCAGCGGCAGTGGCTTGGCGTGCGTGTCGAGCTTGGTGATGTCGACCAGCACCACGGCAGCATCGCTGCCCGCCGCGGCCGTCACCATGTTGCGGGTGTACTGCTCGTGGCCCGGGGCGTCGGCGATGATGAACTTGCGCTGCTTGGTGGCGAAGTAGCGGTAGGCCACGTCGATGGTGATGCCTTGCTCGCGCTCGGCCTCCAGGCCGTCGGTCAGCAGCGAGAGGTCGATGGGCGCACCGGCGGCGCGCTTCTCCAGCGTGTCGAGTTGGTCGGCCAGGATCGCGCGGCTGTCGAACAGCAGGCGGCCGATCAGCGTGCTCTTGCCGTCATCCACGCTGCCTGCAGTGAGGAAGCGCAGTGCGCGGTGATCCTTGATGGCTGGTGCGGTGCTCATGATCAGAAATAGCCTTCTTTTTTGCGGCGCTCCATTGAGGCGTCGGAGGTGCGGTCGTCCATGCGGGTGGCGCCACGCTCGCTGACCGTGACCTTGAGGGTCTCGGCCACGATGTCGGTGGCGTTGGCGGCGGGGCTCTCGACCGGGCAGGTGCAGGTCATGTCGCCCACGGTGCGAAAGCGCACTTGTGCCGTTTCGACCTGTTCGTCGCCTTCAGGCGGCGTCACCTCAGTGAGCGGCACCAGCAGGCCCTTGCGGCGGATCACCTGGCGGTCGTGCGCGAAGTACAGGCTCGGCAGCGGGATCTCTTCGCGGGCGATGTACAGCCACACGTCGAGCTCGGTCCAGTTGCTGATGGGGAAGGCGCGCATGTGCTCGCCTGGCTTGATGCGGGTGTTGAACAGCGTCCACAGCTCGGGGCGCTGCTCCTTCGGCTGCCATTGGCCGAAGCTGTCGCGGTGGCTGAAGATGCGCTCCTTGGCGCGGGCCTTTTCTTCATCGCGGCGCGCGCCGCCCATCAGCACGTCGAAGCGGTGTTCTTCGATGGCTTCGAGCAAGGCCACGGTCTGGTGGCCATTGCGGGACTCGAGCGGGTGCGAGAGGCGCACGGTGCCGCGCTTGATGGAGTCTTCCAAATGGCCAACGACCAGGCGCTCGCCCATCTCGGCCACGCGGCGGTCGCGGAACTCGATCACTTCGGGGAAGTTGTGACCCGTGTCCACGTGCAGCAGCGGGAAGGGCAGGCGGCCCTTGAACTCGCCGTCTTTGCCACGCGTCTTGAAGGCCTTCTCGGCCAGGCGCAGCACCACGCAAGAATCCTTGCCGCCCGAGAAGAGCAGGGCGGGGCGCTCGAAGGCGGCCACGGTTTCGCGCAGGATGAAGATGGCTTCTTCTTCCAGCCAGTCGAGGTGGGTGTGATCCAGCTCGGGGAGCAGTTGCTCCACGGTCAGGGCGGCGTTCATCTACGGTCTCCGATCATTGATACAGCGGCAATCTCTGAGATAAGGGCGTCAGCGCCATGGACATGCAAACCGCACTCCTTGGCCTTCTCGTCTTCCCACCACCAGCGGCCGGCACGGAAGTCTTCACCCACCGCGATGGCGCGAGTGCAGGGCTCGCAGCCGATGCTGGGCATGAAATGGTCATGCAGCGGGTTGTAGGGCACTTCGTTGGCGGCGATGTAGTGCCAGACGTCGTTCCACGTCCAGTCGGCCAACGGGTTGAATTTGGTGCGGCCCTTGTCGTCAGGCTCGCTGAAGGGCACGTCACCCCGGTTGTTGCTCTGCTCGCGGCGCAGGCCGGTGACCCACGCCGTGCGCTGGGCCAACATGCGCGACAGCGGCTCCAGCTTGCGGATGGCGCAGCAGCCTTTGCGCAGGTCGATGCTGTCGTACATCGCCTTTTCGCCGTGGTTCTTCACGAAGTGGATCACGGCCTCGGCTTCGGGGCGGTAAACCTCGACGCTCAGGCCATATCGTTGTTCGATACGCGGGATCAGTGCCGACGTTTCTGCGTGCAGCTTGCCGGTCTCGAGCGTGCCGAGTGCGATTGCGATGTTGTGGCGCGCGATCAGGTCGGTGATGACCATGTCTTCGGCGCCCAGGCTGGTGGACTGCACGACCGTATCGGCGTGCTCCGATGCGGCTTGCTTCAGCACCGCGATGGCATTCGCCACGCGGCTGTCGAACTGAGCCGTCTTGCGGGCGTACAGGGCGATGGCGCTCATATGGCCGACCCTGCTTGGTTGAAGGCTTCGGCGTCCGCGTATTCCTGCCCGGCAGGGCGGGCGAAGAGCGGGCGGCGCTCGCCCACGTCACCTTGGTAGTAGCCGGGGAAGAAGCGCAGCGCGCGCTCGGCGGCGTCGAGCGATTGATCGGCACGCATGGCGACAGCATCGAAGCCGGTGCGCTGGAGCAGCGTGACCATGTCTACCAGCACCTCGCCGGTGGCGCGCACTTCGCCGGTGTAGCGGTAGCGCGCGCGCAGCAGGTGGGCTTGGCTGTAGGCCCGGCCGTCGACCCACTTGGGGAAGTGAAGCGACACGAGCGCGAGGCGCGGCAGGTCGTCTACCAGCTCTTCGATGTCAGCGTCGTTGGGGAAGAGCACCCCCACGGGCATGCCGGCCGGCCAGTGGTTGCGCACGCTGTTCCATTGCATGCGGGTCAGCAGGCTGTAGGGCGCGGGGGTCAGCGTGACCATCGGGCCGTCTTCGCCGTGGATGGTATGCCAGGGGTCGTTGGTGGGGGCGATGAACTTCATGACGTGGCTTCTCACTCGGCTTTGGCCGTGGCGCGGCGCTGGGCGTTGGCGGCGGTCTTGAACGGGTCGAGGCCGATGCGATTGACGGTGTCGATGAAGCGCTCGCTGGCGGCGGTGCGCTGCTCCCGGTAGGTGTCGAGCACGGCCTCGATCACGTCGGCCACTTCTTCGGCGGCGAACGAGGGGCCGATCACCTTGCCGGGCGTGGAGGCGTGGCCGCTGA
>JACMKJ010000357.1 GCA_014380155.1 Rhizobacter sp.
GACGACATCAAGGCCAGATGCAGCATTTCGCCGCGGCTGAGCTGGGTGCCGGGGCGCAGTCGCGAGCTGCTGCCCGCGGTGGCCGATACGTCGTCTTGCGAGACGGTGAGCATCTCGTCAAGCGACTGCCCGGCCTCGGTCACCACCAGCGCCGTCATCAGCTTGGTGATCGAGGCGATCGGCAGCACGGCGCCCGAATTCTTGCTGAAAAGGACCTCGTCGGTGTCCTGGTCGACCACCAAGGCCACGCTGGACTTCAGTTCGAGCGCGTCTTCCGTGGCGTGCAGGCCGTAAAGCTGTCCGAACGACGGCTTGGCCGGGACGATGCTGGCCATGACGAACTTGCGCTTTCGCAGCTTCAGTCCTGCGCCTGCGGCAGCGCGCCGCACCGACGGGGCCTTGCCCGTGGGCCGGGCCGATGCGCCAGACAGGCCGGCGCTGGTCTTGCTCACCTTGCTCGCCTTGGCCGCTCCGCCTTGTGCAAGCGCGGCGGCGGTTGCGGGCATGGCGCACGCGGCGAGCATCAACATGCATGCGGCCAACCAGCCGCTTCCGAAACGAAATCTTGAAGTCACTGCGTACCTCGCTGCCCGAGCCATCCAAAGTGTAGGCCACCGGAAAAAAGTGCGCAAGATCAAAAACTTGCACGTATCTTCTCAAGTGGGCTCTGCGGTGCGGGCAACTTCTCGGTTCGAGGCCCTTGCCTTTGTGCGTTCAACCCTGTGCCGCCACACGCTCGGCCTTGCTGTGCAACTTGTTCAGCGCCGACAGGTAAGCCTTGGCCGAAGCAACCACGATGTCCGGGTCCGCACCCACCCCGTTCACCACGCGCCCGCCGTGTTGCAGACGGACCGTCACTTCGCCTTGCGATTCTGTGCTGCCGGACGTGATGGCATTGACCGAATAGAGCATCAGTTCAGCGCCACTTTGGACCTTCGTCTCGATGGCCTTTAGGCTGGCGTCGACAGGGCCGTTGCCGTCGCTCTCAGCATGGAACTCGGTGCTGCCTGCGGCAAAGGCGACCGCGGCGTGCGGACGCTCACCAGTCTCCGAATGCTGCGACAGCGCCAGAAGCCGGTAGTGGTCGGGCTCGCTGTGGACACTCTCCTCGCTGACCAGGGCCAGGATGTCCTCGTCGAAGATGTCGCTCTTGCGGTCGGCCAGGTCCTTGAAGCGGGCGAACGCGGCGTTGATCTCGCCCTCGGACTCCATCGAGATGCCCAGTTCCTGCAACCGCTGCTTGAAGGCGTTGCGGCCGGACAGCTTGCCCAGCACGATCTTGTTCGCCGCCCAACCCACGTCTTCGGCACGCATGATTTCATAGGTGTCGCGCGCCTTCAGCACCCCGTCCTGGTGGATGCCGCTGGCGTGCGCAAAGGCATTCGCGCCCACCACCGCCTTGTTCGGCTGCACGACAAAACCGGTGGTCTGGCTGACCATGCGCGAGGCCGCCACGATCTGTGTCGTGTCGATGCCCAGGTCGAGCTGAAAATAGTCGCGCCGCGTGCGCACCGCCATCACCACTTCCTCCAGGCTGCAGTTGCCGGCGCGCTCGCCCAGACCGTTGATCGTGCACTCGACCTGACGCGCGCCACCGATCTTCACACCGGCCAGCGAATTGGCGACTGCCATGCCCAGATCGTTGTGGCAATGCACGCTCCAGACCGCCTTGCTGCTGTTGGGCACCCGCTCACGCAGGCTGCGGATGAACTCGCCATACAACTCGGGCACCGCATAGCCGACGGTGTCGGGGATGTTGATCGTGGTGGCACCGAACGCGATTGCTGTCCTGGCCACTTCGGCGAGGAAGGCTACGTCGCTGCGCGTGGCATCTTCCGCGCTGAACTCGATGTCATCGGCGTACTGTCGCGCGAGCTGCAGCGCGGCGGCCACGCGGTCGAGGCACTGCTCACGGGTGATGCCGAGCTTCTTGCGCAGGTGA
>JACMKJ010000358.1 GCA_014380155.1 Rhizobacter sp.
GCCAGCGAGCACGGAGGTGGCCGCGGCGGCGCCGCTGAGCGACAGCGCCGATCCGCGTGTCGCAGCCCATCACGACTGATTCGCAGAGAACGCAGACCATGCCGCGCATCCGTTTTCACCGCCCTTGCGTACACACGCTCACGATGCGAACTCTTTTGACCCTGGCCACCTGGGCCGCCAGTGCCGGCCCCGCTTCAGCCCTCGAGCCGGCAGCCTGTGAGTCAATGACCCCGCGCAACGAACGGCGTGAGATCACCTGCGCGCTGAAGTCCGCCACGGCCACGCAACGCCTTCGCTTCAAGGCCCATTTTTCCGGCAGCCATGACGACACCACGGCGGCCTTGAAGCTCATGCTCGATGGGGCCCCGCTCGCCTGCGAGCCCGGCAGCAAAACCTACCTCGAAGGCGAAGACGGTGACGTGGCGCTGGAGTGCCGCTTCTCGATCGCGCCCGGTGCCAGCGCCACACGCAGCGTGCGGGCGCTGATCTCCTGGCACCACGCCGAGTACACACGCTTCGAGCTGGTCACCGAGTGAACCAGGCGGCGCAGCGTGTGGGCGTGTTGTTGCTGGTGCTGTGCATCGCACTGCAAGCCATGGCCCACGTGACGCAGCGCGCGGCGGCGGGCCTCCACTATCACCTGCCGGTGGCAGACAGCGTGGTCATGGAGCTGGCCTCGCATGACGATGACCATGATCACGAGCATGGCCACACCCATCGGCAACTTGCAGAGCATGCGCACGCGCTGGCCGACGCCAGCGTGAGGTACGTCGTCGACGGCGACGACATCGCCGCGCCCCAGCCACCAGCACCTCCACCACGCTTGCACGATCACGATGGCTTGCTGATCCAGCTGCCGATCGGGGCGAGCGCCATCGAGCACGAGCGCTGGCCGGCAGAAACAAAACCGCTGATCCGCTCTGTGATCAGCACCCCGCTGGAGCGGCCTCCCCGCGCCTGAGCGCCCCGGCGCGTTCCCAGCTTCGCAACGCACACCCCAGCCTCGCCCGACCGGCACGCCGCGTCGGGGTGAGGTGCGCGAGTGTGTGCGCGATCACCCCAACAGCATTCGGCTGCCCGGCCTTGGCCCGGCGGCCTGGAGATTCGTTTGAAGACCACATCACCTCACACCAGGCGGCCTCGACGGCACGCACTGGCCCTGGCTGCCATGGCGGCGCTGTCATCGGCCGCCCATGCCGGCGGCGAACAAGAGCTGCCCAAGGTCATCGTCACCGGCTCAAGCACCAGCCAGGTCGGCGTTGCCGACTCGGCCAACGTCGGCACCGTGACGCAGAAGCAGCTCGAAGCACGCACCGTCTACCGCCCCGGCGAACTGCTCGAAGCCGCACCCGGGCTGATCGTCAGCCAGCACAGCGGCGAGGGCAAAGCCAACCAGTTCTACCTGCGCGGCTTCAACCTCGACCACGGCACCGACCTGCGCACCACCGTCGACGGCATGCTCGTCAACCAGCGCAGCCATGGCCACGGCCAGGGCTGGACCGACCTCAACTTCGTCATCCCCGAGCTGGCCACCGGGCTGCGCTACAAGAAGGGGCCGTACTACGCGATCGAGGGCGACTTTTCTGCGGCCGGTGCCGTCGAGATCACCTATGCCGATTCGCTCGAGGCCGGCATCGCCAACCTTGGGATCGGGCAGAACGGCTACCGCCGCGTGCTGCTGGCCGACTCGCCCGCGCTCGGCGCGGGCAAGCTGCTCTACGCGCTGGAGGCGATGCGCAACGACGGCCCGTTCGACCGGCCCGACGACTTCCGCAAGCTCAACGGAGTGCTGCGCTATTCGCAGGGCGACCGCGCCAACGGCTGGAACCTGACCGGCATGGGCTACAGCGCCGAATGGAACGCCACCGACCAGATCCCGCTGCGAGCGGTGGAGAGTGGCGAGCTCGGCCGCTTTGCGCTGATCGACCCGACCGACGGCGGCAAGTCGCACCGCTACAGCCTGTCGGGCGCCTGGCGCCAGAGCACTGAAACCTCGTCAACCGAAGTCACGGCCCACGTGGCGCACTGGAACCTGGAGTTGTATTCCAACTTCACCTACTTCCTCGACAACCCCGATGACGGCGACCAGTTCGCCCAGCCCGACCGCCGAACGACCAGTGCACTCAACGTGCGCCACGCCTGGGCCTCGAACTGGTTCGGCCGCGAGGGCGAAAGCCAGGTCGGCGTGCAGCTCCAGAACGACAACATCTGGAACTCGCTGTTCAACACCAAGGCACGGCAGCTGATCGGCGTGCCCACACGCAGCGACCACATCGTTGAAAGCAGTCTCGGGCTGTGGTTCGACCACGCTGTGCGCTGGACGCCCGCCTTCCGCACCGTGGCCGGCCTGCGTGCCGACAGCTACCGCTTCGACGTGGAGAGCGACCGCGCGGTCAACTCCGGCACCAGCACAGCGAGCATCGTCAGCCCCAAGCTGAACCTGATCTTCGGCCCATGGTCCAAGACCGAGTTCTACGTCAACCTCGGCAGCGGCTTCCACAGCAACGACGCGCGCGGCACGGTGATCAGCATCGACCCGATAACCGGGCAGCCGAAAGAGCGCGTGACGCCGCTGGCACGCGCCAAAGGCTACGAGCTCGGGCTGCGCACCTCGCCTGTCAACGGGCTGCAGACCTCGCTGTCGGTCTACACGCTGGATCTCGCCTCCGAGCTGGTCTTCGTCGGCGACGCCGGCACGACAGAGGCCGGCCGGCCCAGCCGGCGTGTGGGCTTCGAGCTGGCCAACTACTACAAGTTCGACGACTGGCTGACCCTCGACGCCGACATCGCCTTTGCGCGCGCACGCTTTCGAGACAGCGCGCCCGAGGGCCAGCGGATACCGGGCGCCGTGGAAGGTGTGGCTTCGGTGGCGGTGGCAGTCGACAACCTCGGCCCGTGGTTCGGCGCGCTGCAGTGGCGCTACTTCGGGCCGCGCCCGCTCGTCGAAGACAACTCGGTGCGTTCCAAGGCCACGGCGCTGCTCAACGGGCACATCGGCTACAAGCTCAGCCCGAAGGTTCGGCTGGAGCTGGAAGGCTTCAACCTGACCAACCGCAAGGCGTCGGCCATCGACTACTACTACACCTCGCGCCTGTTTGGTGAGGATCCGCCAGAGGGTAAAGACGACATCCACTTCCACCCAATGGAGTCGCGTTCGTTCAGGCTGTCGCTGAACGTGGCGTTCTGAGTCGGCGCGGGCGCTGTCAGTCGGCGCGAATCAGCTGCAGGCTGCTGCGCAGCGCCCGCTCGTACAGCTGGTCCAGGGGCAAGGCCGGCGTGGCCGATGCGGTCGGTGCAGGCCACTCCACCCCGGCCTCGGCCGCGTGGCGTCGCACACCGGCGAGCC
>JACMKJ010000359.1 GCA_014380155.1 Rhizobacter sp.
CACCTGATCTTCGGCGGCGTGACCACCGAGGTCTGCGTGCAGACCACCATGCGCGAAGCCAATGACCGCGGCTACGAGTGCCTGATCATCGAAGAGGCCACCGGCTCCTACTTCCCCGAGTTCAAAGAATCGGCGCTGGCGATGATCCGTGCGCAAGGCGGCATCGTCGGCTGGACGGCGCGGCTCAGCGCGCTGCCCAACGAGCTGCAAGACGTGGGCTGAAGGCGGCCACCAGCGCCAGCGTCGCCAGGGCGGGCAGCAGCCACGCCTCGGGCGCATTCAAGGCCCACAAGGTGGCGCCGCTCACCCAACACCACAACACGGGAATGGGCCACAGCAGCCACCCCAGGCTTCGACGTGGTGTGAGCAGCAGCAGGCCCAGCGTGGCCACTGCGGTCGGGTCGGGCATGAGGCCAAACACTTCGGCCTGGCCAAAGGGCCGGCCCAGCAGCACAGCGAGCCAAGGCTGGCCCGCCAGCGCAACCAGCAGCAGACCCCAGCCGATGAACTGAAGCCTTCTTGGGGCAGGGTGTGAAGGGAGCTTGAGCGCCGCGCAGCCCAAGAGCAGCGCTGCTTGAATTGCGAACGCGCCGGCATACCAGGTGGCGGCCCAGTTGATGCTCACGAAGCGCTGCCAGTGAAACGCCCAAGCCACCCACAGCCAGCAGGCGGCGAGCCCCACGCACATGGCGCGTGCAGCCCAGGCTTCGCGCCGCACCGACAAGATCACGAGCGCCGCGCCCAGTGCGAGCGCCACGAACTGCAGCGGCCAGACCTCGGCGTTGTAGAGCTCGAACAGGCGGTAGTAGGTGCGCGGCGAAAACAGCAAAAAGTCAGACAGCCGGTACGTCCACCACTCCGACATCACAGCGCCGCCACGTGCTCGGCCATGCGCCGGCGCATCGCGGCATCCGGCATGAGGCCGCGCGCCGCGCCCAGGTTCTGCCGCACGTGGGCCACGCTGCTGGTGGCCGGAATGACGCAGGTCACCGTGGGGTGCGAGACGATGAACTTGAGCGCGAACTGCGCCCAGCCGTCGCACCCGATCTCGGCCGCCCAGGCCGGCAGCGGGTGGCGTTGCAGGTCGCGCAGCAAATCACCCTGGCGAAACGGTCGGTTCACGATGACCGCGATGCGGCGCTCTTGCGCCAGCGGCAAGATGCGTTGCTCGACGTCGCGGTCGAGCAGGTTGTAGCTGATCTGCACGAAGTCGATCGGCTGCTTGCGCATCACGGCCTCGATCTCGCGGTGCCGCCGCCCCTCCGAGGTGGTGATGCCCACGTAGCGCAACTGGCCCGCGGCCTTCATGGCCAGCAGCGTGGCCAGGTGCTCTTCCCAGGCGAGCAGGTTGTGAACTTGCAGCAGGTCGAAACGCGGCACGTTCCAGTGGCGGCGCGAGGCCTCGATCTGCGAAGGCCCGCTGGCGCCCGAAGAGATCCAGACCTTGTCGGCGGCGAACACCTGCGCCTTGCCGGCGATGCGCGCGAGGCCGTGGCCAATGACCGAGTGCGCAGAGCCGTACATCGGCGACGAATCGATCAAACGCCCGCCGGCCGCGAAGAACGCGCGCATGACCTCGGCGCAGGCGTCCCGCGCCTGTCGGTCGTTGCCCACGTTGAAGGTGATCCAGCTGCCCAGTCCGACCACCGGCAGGGCTTCTCCGCTCGATGGAATCGGGCGTGTGACGACCGCGGCGGCGGCGGTTTGTGCGTGGGCAACAGATCCCCAGGCAAGCGTGGGTGCGAGCGCCGACAGCGCCTTCAGCACGGTTCTTCGGGTCGGGGCGTTTGCAGGGTTCTCAGGCATGGTGGTGTGCTCCAGGCGCGGTGGGCCACCCTAGCACCGCAGCCTGGTCCGACGTGCTGGCAGGGGTGTCTACACTGGCCTCGGCCTCTCGCGTACACGACCCATGAACCCAGCTCCCGACACCCTTCCCGCCGTGCGCAGCATCGGCGTCGACCGGCCGCTGGTCTGGCTGGTGCTCGCCTGGCGCGACATGGCGCGCGCGGGCTGGGTCAGCCTGGCGCATGGCCTCGTGCTGGCGCTCGTGGGCGCGGCCATCGTGGCCGTGGCGCACAACCGTTTCTGGCTGCTGGCCGGGGCCTTGTCGGGCTTTCTGGTGGTGGCGCCGGTGCTCGCCACCAGCTTGTACGCGCTGAGCCGCGCCATCGAGCGGCGTGAAAAACCCGGCCTCGGCGTGGTGGCCAAAACCTGGCTCAACTGGCAGCACAGCCACATCAACAAATGGGGCAACGACTACTGGTGCATGGTGCAGTTTGGTGCCTTGCTGGCGTTGGCTGGCACAGGCTGGGTGCTGACCTCGGCGGCGCTCATCACCCTGTTTGCGCCGGTGCCGATCCACACGCCCATCGACTTTGTGCACCACGTGGTGCTGGCCAAGGAGGGCTGGTTGTTCGAGGCCTGGCTGGCGCTGGGTGGCGTGCTGGCCGCACCCATCTTTGCGTCGAGCGTGGTGTCGATGCCCTTGCTGCTGGACCGTCGCATCGGCTTGCTGCAGGCGGTGCTCACCAGCTGGCGCACGGTGCTGGCCAACCCGCTGCCGCTCGGGCTGTGGGCAGCGTTGATCGCCGGCTTCACAGTGCTCGGCCTCGCGTCGCTCTTCATCGGTCTGATCGTGGTGATGCCGATGCTGGGCCACGCCAGCTGGCACGCCTACCGCGACCTGGTCGACCCGGCCAGCCTGCCGCCACGCGACAGCCAGTGGTCTGGCCTGGGCACTGACGCGAGCCGCTGATGTTCGGCTTCACCGAAGCGCAGATCTCGGGCTTTGGCCTGACCTTCGGCCTGGGCGCCTTCATGCTCTACATGCTGTTCATCATCGGGCAGCTGGCGTGGGAGTCGAAGGCCGGCAAGTTCGGCACTTTCGTCATGTTCCTCGGCCTGGGGCTGGGCATGGTGGGCTTTGCAGCCAAGTACGTGATCCAGTGGCTGATTGAAAAGTAGGCCGACCGACGCCGCCAGCATTGGCACCGCCGTTCATAAGGGATGCCGCTTACGCGGGCGCCAGGCCGGCGGTGTCAAATAACCCTCGCACTGCCGCAGGCATGTCGTGCCCCGCGGGTCAGACGCTCTGAGGAGATCAAACCATGGACTTGGACCGGAGAGGGTTTTTCCGGGTCAGTGGAGCGGGGCTGGTCGGCTCCAGCCTGGTCGCGCTGGGCTTCTCGCCCACGGCCGCCCTGGCTGAAACGCGCAGCTTCAAGCTGGCCCGCACCACCGAGACCCGCAGCACCTGCCCCTACTGCTCGGTCAGTTGCGGGCTCATCATGTACACGCTCGGTGACAAGGCGAAAAACGTCAAGTCGACGATCATCTACGTGGAAGGGGACCCCGACCACCCGGTGAACCGCGGCACGCTGTGCCCCAAGGGCGCCGGCGTGATGGACATGATCCAGAGCAGCAGCCGCGTGAAGACGCCGCAGGTTCGCGAGGCCGGCAGCAACGAGTGGAAGCGCCTGTCCTGGGAAGACGCGCTCACCCGCGTGGCCAAGCACATGAAGGCCGACCGCGACGCCAATTTCATCAAGACCAATGACAAGGGCGTCACCGTCAACCGCTGGAACAGCACCGCGATGCTGATGTCGTCGGCGGCGTCCAACGAATCCGGTTATCTGTCAGTCAAGGTCGCTCGCGGCCTGGGGATGGTCGCACTCGATACGCAAGCACGTATCTGACACGCGCCGACGGTGTCCAGTCTGGGCCCGACTTTCGGTCGCGGAGCGATGACGAATTCTTGGACTGATATCAAGAATACCGATCTCGTCCTGATCATGGGCGGCAATGCCGCCGAAGCACACCCTTGCGGTTTCAAGTGGGTGACCGAGGCCATGCAAACGCGCAAGGCCAAGCTCATCGTGGTCGACCCGCGCTTCACGCGCAGCGCCGCGGTGGCCGATGTGTATGCGCCCATTCGCGTGGGCACCGACATCGCCTTCCTGGCCGGCGTCATCAACTACCTGCTGTCGAACAACAAGATCCACCTCGACTACGTCAAGCTGAACACCGACGTGGCCTTCCTGGTCAAGCCCGACTACAAGTTCGACAACGGCTTCTTCAGCGGCTACGACGAGGCCAAGCGCTCCTACAGCAAGGCGAGCTGGGGCTACCAGATGGGCGACGATGGGTTTGTGAAGGTCGACGAGACCTTGCAAGACCCCTTGTGCGTCTACCAGCAGATGAAGGCGCACTTTTCGCGCTACACGCCCGAGCTGGTGAGCCAGATCACTGGCACACCGAAAGATCAGTTCCTGAAGATCGCGCAGATGCTGGGCGAAACGTCGACACCCGACAAGGTCATGACGATTTGTTATGCGCTCGGCTGGACGCAGCACTCGGTGGGCAGCCAGAACATCCGCACCATGGCCATGATCCAGCTGCTGCTGGGCAACATGGGGCGGCCGGGTGGTGGCGTCAATGCACTGCGGGGACACGCCAACGTGCAAGGCATCACCGACATGTGCGCCTACTCCGAGGTGCTGTCGGGTTACCTCGGCGCGCCTGTGGATGCCGATGTCGACCGCGCCACCTACATGGCTGCACGCACCGGCAAGCCGCTGCGCCCGGGGCAGATGGCCTTCACGCAAAACTTCCCCAAGTGGCACACCAGCCTGATGAAGGCCTACTACGGCAACGCCGCCACGCCGGAGAACGACTTTGCGTACGACTGGATGCCCAAGCGCGACACGGGTTACGACGTGCTCGCCATCTTCGAGCGCATGCACCAGGGCAAGGTCAACGGCTTCATCGTGCAGGGCTTCAACCCGCTGGCGGCGGTGCCCAACAAGAAGAAGCTGTCGCAGGCGCTGGCCAAGCTGAAGTACCTGGTGGTGATGGACCCGCTCGAGACGGAGACCAGCGAGTTCTGGAAGAACTTCGGCCCCTTGAACGACGTCAACCCGGCCGACATCAAGACCGAGGTGTTCCGCTTCCCGACCAGTTGTTTTGCCGAAGAGACCGGCAGCTTCACCAACTCCAGCCGCGTCATCAACTGGAAGGAAAAGGCCGTCGACCCGCCGGGCGAGGCCAAGCCCGACTCGGAGATCATGGCGCGCCTGTTCATGAAGCTGCGCGGCATGTACGCGAAGGACGGTGGTGCCTTGCCCGAGCCCATCGCCGGCCTGGCCTGGCCCTACATTAACGCGAACACACCACACCCGAGCGAGGTGCTGCGCGA
This sequence comes from Rhizobacter sp., assembly GCA_014380155.1. GTDB lineage: Bacteria > Pseudomonadota > Gammaproteobacteria > Burkholderiales > Burkholderiaceae_C > Rhizobacter. Next base: position 5,195 of record JACMKJ010000359.1, read on the forward strand.
GATCAACGGCAAGGCGCTGGCCGACGTGCTGGCCCCGCCCGACCCGAAAGACCCGAAGGCGCCGCGCGCGGTGCTGGTGAAGGCGGGCGAGCAGCTGCCCGCGTTTGCGATGCTGCGCGACGACGGCTCCACCTCGTGTGGCAACTGGATCTACTCCGGCTGCTGGAGCCAGGCGGGCAACCTGACGGCGCGGCGCGACACCGCCGACCCGACGGGCCTGGGCGTGTTCCCTGGCTGGGGCTTCTCGTGGCCCGCCAACCGCCGCATCCTCTACAACCGTGCCAGCGCCGACAAGGACGGCAAGCCATGGGATCCGTCACGCAAGTACCTTGCGTGGAACGGCACCAGCTGGGCCGGTGGCGCCGACGTGCCCGACATGCGGCCCGATGCCGCGCCCGAGCAGGGTGTGGGCGCCTTCATCATGAACCCCGAAGGTGTGGCGCGTTTCCACGCGGTCGGCATGGCCGAAGGCCCGTTCCCCGAGCACTACGAGCCCTTCGAGACGCCGGTGGGCGTGAACCTGATGTGCCCGAGCAACCCCAAGGCCGTCAGCAACCCGGCGGCACGCGTCTACAAGGGCGACCTCGAAGCCTTCGGCAAGAAAGAAGACTTCCCGTACGCGGCCACCACCTACCGATTAACCGAGCACCTGCACTACTGGACCAAGCACTCGCGCAGCAATGCCATCGTGCAGCCGGCGCCGTTCGTCGAGATCGGCGAAGAGCTGGCCAAGGAGAAAGGGATCAAGCAGGGTGACAAGGTCAAGGTGCGAAGCAACCGCGGCGAGGTGATCGCGGCGTGTGTGGTCACCAAGCGCATGAAGGGCATGGACGTGAACGGCAAGCGTGTGCACCACGTGGGAATTCCCATCCACTGGGGCTTCAAGGGTGTCACGCAGAACGGCTACCTGGCCAATGCATTGACCCCGTTCGTCGGGGATGCGAACTCGCAGACGCCTGAGTTCAAGGCGTTCCTCGTCAACATCGAAAAGGTGGGCTGACTCATGAGCATGCAATCACAAGACGTGGTCGCCCGCTCGGCCACCACCACCCCCAGCCCGCAGGTGCGCACCTCGGCGCCGCAGGTCGCCAAGCTCATCGACGAGTCCAAGTGCATCGGCTGCAAGGCCTGCCAGGTCGCGTGCATGAACTGGAACGACCTGCGCGACGAGGTCGGCACCAACATCGGCGTCTACGACAACCCCAGCGACCTGTCACCGACCTCCTGGACGGTGATGAAGTTCTTCGAAGTCGAGCCCGAAAACGGCAGCCTCGAATGGCTGATCCGCAAAGACGGCTGCATGCACTGCGAAGACCCGGGCTGCCTGAAAGCCTGCCCGGCGCCGGGGGCGATCGTGAAGTACGCCAACGGCATCGTCGACTTCATCAGCGAAAACTGCATCGGCTGCGGCTACTGCGTGAAGGGTTGCCCCTTCGACGTGCCGCGCATCAGCCAGAAGGACAACAAGGCCTACAAGTGCACCCTGTGCTCCGACCGGGTGGGCGTGGGCCTGGAGCCGGCGTGTGTCAAGACCTGCCCGACCGGCGCCATCGGCTTCGGCACCAAAGACGACATGGTGGCCTACGGCGAAAAGCGCGCCGGTGAGTTGCAGGAGCGCGGCTTCAAGAACGCCGGCCTCTACAACCCGCAAGGTGTGGGCGGCACACACGTGATGTATGTGCTCAAGCACGCCGACCGGCCCGAGCTCGAAGACCTGCCCAAGAACCCGACCATCAGCCCGATGGTCGCGCTGTGGAAAGGCGTCGCCAAGCCACTGGCCGTGGCCGGCATGATCGGCGCGGTGCTGGTGGGCTTCTTCCACTACATGAAGGTGGGGCCTATCGAAGAAAAGCCGGAAGAGAAGCCCGAAGAGAAGGAGCCGTCATGAGCCGCCTCTTGAAGCGTTACACCGATGGCGAGCGCATGAACCACTGGGTCATCGCGCTGATGTTCGTGCTGGCCGGCCTGTCGGGCCTGGCCTTCTTCCACCCGAGCTTCTACTTCTTCACCCACCTGTTCGGTGGCGGGCAGTGGGCGCGCATCCTGCATCCGTTCCTGGGCGTGGTGATGTTCCTGGCCTTCCTCGTCATGTTCTTCCGCCTGTGGCGAGACAACGTGATGAACGACGCCGACCGCGAGTGGCGCAAACACGCTGGCGACATGCTGCGCGGCGACAAGTCGAAGATGCCGCCGGTGGGCAAATACAACTTCGGGCAGAAGACGGTGTTCTGGCTGATGGCCGTGAGCCTGATCGTGATGCTGGTCACTGGCTTCATGTTCTGGGCGCCGTGGTTCACCGGCGCCTTCCCGGTGGGCTTGCAACGCGCCGCCGTGCTGCTGCACTCGGTGGCGGCGGTGGTGCTGATCCTGGCGGTGGTCGTTCACGTCTATGCGGCGATCTGGGTCAAGGGCACCGTGCGCGCCATGACGCGTGGCACCGTCACCGAAGGCTGGGCCAAGCAAAACCATGCGCTGTGGCACCGCAAGATGACTGAAGGCAAGTGAAGAGGCATGATGGTGTTGCGGGCGCCGCCAGGCGCCCGCGTTCGTTTCCAGAGAGGTGGATTTCATGGCTGTGACCGCAACCGTGCGGGTGATGTCCCCGGAAGAGATCGCCGCCAAGGCCGGGGGCGAAACACCCTTCCTGCACCCGCCTGCACGCGGCAGTGTGTTCGCCGAACGCGCGATGCGCCTGCGCCAGCTGGCGCGTGGCCATGCGATGGAAGACTTCCTGAATTTCATGGCCGACCTGGCACAGGCCCAGCACGATCAGCTGGCCCACATGCCCAGC
>JACMKJ010000360.1 GCA_014380155.1 Rhizobacter sp.
GCAAAGTAAACGGTCAGAATTTTAGCTGATGGCAGCGTGCCTGGAGGGGGCTCGCGCGGCGTCTCGTTGGTGGGTGCTGAGGGGCTCGAACCCCCGACCTACGCCTTGTAAGGGCGCCGCTCTACCAACTGAGCTAAGCACCCGAGAACTTCAATCAGTTGACTGCATCCTTTAGGGCCTTGCCCGGGCGGAACTTCGGTACCTTGGCGGCCTTGATCTTGATGGTGGCCCCGGTGCGCGGGTTGCGCCCAGCACGCGCTGCGCGCTTGCTGACGCTGAATGTTCCGAAGCCCACCAGCGAAACGCTGTTGTTCTTCTTGAGCGTTGATTTCACACCGCCGATCAGGGCTTCCAGCGCGCGCGTGGCAGCTGCTTTGGAAATGTCGGCCTGCTTGGCGATGTGTTCAATCAATTCGGATTTGTTCACGAAGGTACCCCCTCAAAAGGTGTCTCGAAAGAATCTGGATGGATGATCTGGGCCGCGCCGATGTTCATGAAACAAGAGGCTTCACGGCTCAAACGATTACAGCCGCAGGCACACCCAGTGTCAAGCGCGGAAGCGGATTCTATGCGTAATCAACTGCATCCTCGGCGCGCTGCGCCACGTGCTTCCACGCTTGACAAGCCTTGGTGCCGCGCCTATTTCAAAGGCTCATGCGGCTGCGGGCTGGGGCTTTCCCTCACTGCGCACCACCATCGACACACCCAACGCGGTAAGTGCCATGCCCAACAGCATGACGGGGGTCAGGGGTTCCTTGAAGAGCAGCCAGGCCATGAGCGCCGTGCTCGGAGGCACGAGGTACAAGAGGCTCGTGACCTGCGTTGCTGCACCGCGCTGAATCAAGAGGTACAGCAGTGAACTTCCACCCAAGGTGAGACCGATCACCGACCACACCATGGCACCAAGGAAGTGCGGGTGCAACACCACCGGCTCAGACTCCAACATCGCAAGCGGCAAGCTCACCACAAGTGCTGCAAACAACTGAACCGTGTTCGCTGTTCGCACATCACACGGTTTGACGTAACGCTTCTGATAGAGCGTGCCGGCGGTGATGGACAACAAGGCGAGCGCTGCAAGCGACAGATTCCATGCGCTCAACTCACCCGCGCCAAGCTTGCGCCAGACGACGAGCACCAGGCCAGCCAAGCCCAGCAACAAACCAAGCCACTGCCGACGCGACGTGCTCGCCGCTTCGGACCGCTGGACCTGGCTGAGCCACACGGCCGTCAGCACCGGTTGCAGCCCGACCAGCAGAGCCACCGTGCCGGCGCCCATGCCCGCCTTGACGGCGGTCCACACACCGCCAAGGTAACCGGCGTGCATCAGCACGCCGCTCACACACAGGTGCAGCCACTGCGCCTGCGTCTTGGGCCACTCGGCGCGGGCCAAGGCGATCCACACACCAAAGCACAGCAGCGACAAGGCATAACGGATGCTGAGAAAGGTGATCGGTGGCGCATGCGGCATGCCATAGCGCGCAACGATGAACCCGGTGCTCCAGATCAGCACGAACACCGCAGGCATGGCACGCAGCAGCGCGCCTTGCTGAGACGAAGTCATGGGCGCCTCATCGCGCCTTGGCTCGAATCTCGGGCAGCGCCTTTTTCAGGTAATACACCATCGACCAGATGGTCAGCACCGCGGCGGCATAGATGAGCACCGTGCCCCACAGGAGGGTGTCGATCAGGCCGAAAAGCTTGCCGTGGAAAAGCAGGAATGGAATGGCCACCATCTGCACCACGGTCTTGACCTTGCCCAGCATGTGCACCGCCACGCTGCGCGACGCGCCGATCTGCGCCATCCATTCGCGCAAGGCCGAGATTGCAATCTCGCGACCGATGATCACGAACGCCACCAGGGCTTCAAGCCGCCCCAGCTGGACCAGGATCAGCAGCGATGCGCAAACCAGGAACTTGTCGGCCACCGGGTCGAGAAAGGCTCCGAACGAAGAGGTCTGGTTGAGCTTGCGCGCGAGGTAGCCATCGGCCCAGTCGGTCAGGGCCACCACGATGAAGAGCACCGTGGCCACCAGGTTCTTGGTGGGTTCGTGCCCATCGAGGTAGAAGATGCCGACGATCAACGGGATCGCGACGATTCGCGCCCAGGTCAGCAGGGTGGGCAGATTGAAGAACATCGGGGCATTGTGCCGAACTTCTTCGGCCTGACCCCAGATGCCCGTCAATCGCGATCGATCACTGCGCGTCGAGCGTGCGCGGCTTGAAGCGTTTGTCGTCGTTGAACAAGAAGGCTTCGGCAAACTTCCACGGCCTTGGCAGCTTGGACACGTCGCCAAACGGCCCGGCGCGGCGCACCGCATCAATCGCCATCTGCGTGGTCTCGGGCGCCTGGCTGGGGCGACGCATGATGTCGATGTTCTTGATGCTGCCGTCGGCGTTGAGTTCGACCTCGAGCACCGGGATCGCCAGCAGCATCTGCTGCGGCTTGCCGGTGTAGCTGCCGTTTGGGCTGGCCGCGACCATGCGCTTGGCGGCCTGCAGCTTGAATTCATTCCAATTCTTTGACACCGTGGGTGCCGGCAATCTCACCCCCGAGCCGGTGGCCGGCGCAGGTGCAGGTGCGGCGGCTGGCGCGGGAGCCGGCGCAGGGCTTGGCGCCGACACCGTCGGTTTGCCGCCGCAGCCCACGAGCCCCACCACCAGAAACAGGCTGCCCACGGCGGCCCAGCGAGAGGCGCTCAAGCGGCGCGACGGAGAATTCATGTCAATGCAAAGCACGATAGATTTCCTCTGCGAGTTCTTTTGAGATCCCATCCACGCTGGCGAGATCTTCGACACTCGCGTGGCCCACGCCACGAGCCCCCCCGAAGCGTTGTAAAAGTTTCGCACGTTTCTTCGGGCCGATGCCCGGGATCTCCTCGAGCACGCTGCCTCCAGTGCGCACACTGGCACGCTTGGCACGCATTCCGGTGATGGCAAAGCGGTGCGCCTCGTCTCGGATTTGTGCCACCAGCATCAGCGCGGCCGAATCGGGTCCCAGGTAGACCTTGTCGCGGCCATCGGCAAACACCAGCTCTTCCAGCCCGACCTTGCGCCCTTCGCCTTTTTCAACGCCGACGATCAGGCCCAGGTCGAGCCCGAGCTCCTCGAACACCCCGCGCGCCATGCTGACCTGGCCCTTGCCACCGTCGACCAGCACCAGGTCGGGCAGCCGAGCCTCGCCGGTCTGGGCGGCTGCGGCCAGCTTGCTGTAGCGGCGCGTGAGCACCTGGCGCATGGCGGCGTAGTCGTCGCCGCCGGTGATGCCTTCTATGTTGTAGCGGCGGTACTGCGCGCTTTGCATCTTGTGGCCTTCGAACACCACGCACGAGGCCTGGGTCGACTCGCCAGCGGTGTGGCTGATGTCGAAACACTCGATGCGGAAGGTATCGAGGTCCTCCGGCGCCAAATCGAGCGCATCGACCAGCGCGCGCGTGCGGGCTTGTTGCGAGCCTTCTTCCGACAGCAGCCGCGTCAGCTTGATGTCGGCGCCCTGGATGCACATGTCGAGCCAAGCGCGGCGTGCATCGCGCGGCTGGTGCTGGGCCGTCACCTTGATGCCGCTGTTCAATGAAAGCGCCTCGATCAACGGCTTGTCGACCGCATGGCTCAGCACCAACAAGGGTGGCACGGGGCTGTCGAGGTAGTGCTGCGCGATGAAGGCCTCCAGCACCTGCACTTCAGTGGCTTCGTCGACATGGGTCGGGAAGTACGGCCGGTCGCCCAGGTGGCGCCCGCCGCGCACCATGGCCAGGTTCACGCAGGCGCGCCCGCCCTGCACCTTGACCGCCAGGATGTCGGCATCCTTGGTGGTGACACCTGTGTTGTCTTCCACCGACTGCTGGTGCAAGACCTTCGACAAGGCACCCAGCTGGTTGCGTATCTCGGCCGCCTGTTCGAACTGGAGTGCATCGGCGTGGCCCATCATCTGCGACTGCAGCGTGTCCATCACCTCTTTCTGCTCACCCAGCAAGAAGCGCTCGGCATTGGTCACGTCGCGAGCGTAGTCCTCGGCTCCGATGTACTGCACACACGGCCCCGAACAGCGTTTGATCTGGTACAGCAAACAAGGCCGAGTGCGGTTGTTGAACACCGTGTCTTCGCAGGTGCGCAGCTTGAACACCTTCTGCAGCATCTGGATCGACTCTTTGACCGCCCAGGCGCTCGGATACGGGCCGAAGTAGCGGTGCTTGCGATCGACCGAGCCGCGGTAGTAAGCCATGCGCGGGAAGGCATGCGCGGCGATCTTCAAATAGGGGTAGCTCTTGTCGTCGCGAAACAGGATGTTGTAGCGCGGGTTGAGCGTCTTGATGAGGTTGTTCTCGAGCAGCAGCGCCTCGGCCTCGGAGCGCACGACGGTGGTCTCCAGGCGCACGATCTTGGTCACCATATGACCGATGCGGGTGCCGCCGTGGTTCTTCTGGAAGTAGCTCGACACCCGCTTCTTCAAGTCGCGCGCCTTGCCCACGTACAACACGGCGTTTTGCGCGTCGAAGTAGCGATAGACACCCGGCAAGCCGGGCAGCGCGGCCACGTCGGCCAGCAGTTGCTGCCGCGCCGGGTCTTGTGGTTCGTCGTCTGCGGTGACGGTATCGGGTTCGCTCATCGGACGCGAATTGTGCCGCCTCGATAATCCACCCATGCAATGGGATGTGTTCTGCCGCGTGGTCGACAACTTCGGCGACATCGGCGTCTGCTGGCGTCTGGCCGCCGACCTCGCGTCGCGCGGCGAACAGCTGCGGCTGTGGGTGGACGACGCCTCGGCCCTGGCCTGGATGGCGCCTGCTGGCGCGAGCGGGGTTTCAGTGCACCCTTGGCCCGAAGCCAGCAACACCGTGCCGGGCGACGTGGTGATCGAAGCCTTCGGTTGTGAGTTGCCACCGAGCTTCGTGCAGCGCATGGCTCAAGCAACACGCCCGCCGGTCTGGATCAACCTTGAGTACCTGAGCGCCGAAGCCTATGTGGAGCGCAGCCACCGCCTGCCCTCGCCTCAACTGAGCGGCCCCGGCCTCGGCCTCACCAAGTGGTTCTTCTACCCCGGCTTCACCGCCGCCACGGGTGGCCTGATCCGCGAACCCGGCCTGATGCAGCAGCGAGAAGGTTTCGACCGCCTCGCCTGGCTGCACCAGCATCACATCACGCCGCGCGAAGGCGAGCGCGTCGTGAGCCTCTTCAGCTACACCAACCCAGCCCAGTCCGCTCTGGCCAGAGCCCTGGCCGACAGCCCGACCCTGCTGCTGATCACGCCGGGCGTCGCCGAGCCGACGCACTTGCCCACCAACATGCGCACCCAGCGCCTGCCCTACCTGCCGCAAGCCGCATACGACCGTTTGTTGTGGAGTTGCGACCTGAACCTGGTGCGCGGGGAAGACTCATTCGTGCGCGCTCAATGGGCCGGGCGGCCCTTTGTCTGGCAGATCTACCCGCAGCAGGACCTGGCCCACGCGCACAAGCTGAACGCCTTCCTGGACCGGTTCCCACCAGTGCCCGGCTTGCGCGAACTGTGGCGGGGCTGGAATGGCTTGGCCGACATGCCCGCGCGCCTGCCGCCACTGGTTGCATGGCAAGGCCAGTGCGAGGCCTGGTGCGAAGAGTTGCTGGCACAGCCCGACTTGGGCACCCAACTGCTGGGTTTTACGACTGAATCACGCTAAAATCCGAGGCTTTGCGCGTTCTGGTGAATCAACATCCGGGCCGCGCCCTCCACGCGTCAAGCACGCACCGCACACGGAAATCGCTATGAAGATCGCTCAAGAAATTCGCGCCGGCAATGTGATCATGCACGGCAAAGACCCGATGGTTGTCCTGCGCACCGAATACAGCCGCGGTGGCCGCAACTCGGCCACCGTGCGCATGAAGCTGAAGAGCCTGGTCGGCAACTCGGGCACCGAAGTAGTCTTCAAGGCTGACGACAAGATGGACCAGGTCATCCTCGACAAGAAGGAGTGCACCTACTCCTACTTCGCCGACCCGATGTACGCCTTCATGGACGCCGAGTTCAACCAGTTCGAGGTCGAAGCCGAGAACATGGGCGACGCCATCCAGTACCTCGAAGACGCGATGCCCGTTGAAGTGGTGTTCTACGACGGCAAGGCCATCTCGGTCGAGCTGCCGACGACCATCCAGCGCCAGGTGTTCTACTCGGAGCCTGCGGTCAAGGGCAACACTACGGGCAACGTCCTGAAGGAAGCCAAGATCGAGAACGCGATCGAATCGCTGCGCCACACGGTTCAAGTGCCGCTGTTCGTCAGCACCGACGACGTGATCGAAATCGACACCCGCACTAACGAGTACAA
>JACMKJ010000361.1 GCA_014380155.1 Rhizobacter sp.
AGTCGGGCGCCCTGGTCAAGAAGTGATCGCTGTCGCAGCGCATTCCTGACGAGCACACAGACGAGCACTGGAAGAGAGAGTCGATATGGCTAAAGCACCCAATACCGCCGCCCAGCGCGTGCGCAAGAAAGTCCGCAAGAACGTTGCGGACGGCATTGCGCACGTCCACGCGTCGTTCAACAACACGATCATCACCATCACTGATCGCCAAGGCAGCGCGCTTTCGTGGGCGTCCAGCGGTGGCCAGGGCTTCAAGGGGTCGCGAAAGTCGACGCCTTTTGCTGCCCAGGTGGCTGCTGAAGTTGCCGGCCGCGCTGCCCAAGAGCAAGGCATCAAGAATCTGGACGTGCGGATCAAGGGCCCCGGCCCCGGCCGCGAGTCGTCGGTGCGCGCACTGGCCTCGCTGGGCATTCGCATCAACTCGATTTCCGATGTGACACCGGTGCCGCACAACGGTTGCCGCCCGCAGAAGCGCCGTCGCATCTGATTGATCGTTCGTTTTTCGTCGCCGGCCAGCGCCTCGCGGTGCTTGCCGGCGGTTCTGCTGAAACCGCCAGGTTTTTCTTGAACCAGACCGCAAGGTTTGCCCAAGGCGAAACCCGAAGGTTTTCATAAGCCCACCGTCTGAGCCCCATAACAACATTGGCCAGACTCGCGCGAGCCCCTGAGGCACGCGTCAGATTGACAAAGGAAGCAACGTGGCACGTTACCTAGGACCCAAGGGCAAACTTGCCCGCCGTGAAGGCACCGATCTTTTCCTGAAGAGCGCACGCCGCCCGATCGGGGACAAGGTCAAGTTCGACAGCAAGCCTGGCCAACATGGCCGCACTTCTGGCACCCGCACCTCCGACTTCGGCCTGCAACTGCGTGAAAAGCAGAAGGTCAAGCGCATGTACGGCATTCTGGAGCGCCAGTTCCGCCGCTACTTCGCCGAAGCCGAGCGCCGCAAGGGCAACACCGGTGCCAACCTGCTGCTGCTGCTGGAATCGCGCCTCGACAACGTCGTCTACCGCATGGGCTTCGGTTCCACGCGCGCCGAAGGTCGCCAACTCGTGTCGCACAAGGCCATCACCGTCAATGGTGAAGTGGTCAACATCGCGTCGTACCTGGTCAAGGCCGGTGACGTGGTCGCCGTGCGCGAAAAGTCCAAGAAGCAGCTGCGCATCGCCGATTCCGTGAAGTTGGCCGAAGGCCAGGGCATGCCGAACTGGGTGCAGGTCGACGCGTCCAAGCTCGAAGGTGTGTTCAAGAAGGCCCCCGACCGCGACGAATTCGGCTCTGACATCAAGGAAGCCCTGATCGTCGAACTGTATTCCCGCTGATTTTTGCGCGGACCGCGTGCGCTCGGCCGATGGCTGGCGCGGCGGCCTTTCCCAGTTTCCTTCGTCCGGTGGTGGCGAAAGCCGCCCCGGTTGGTCCCTCAGCCTTATCGGTGTAACGAACCGAGGGTATTGAAAGTAACGAGACCTCATGCAAACAAATCTGCTCAAACCCAAAGCCATCAATGTGGAGCCGCTCGGCGGCAACCGCGCCAAGGTCACGCTCGAGCCTTTCGAGCGCGGCTACGGCCACACGTTGGGCAACGCGCTGCGTCGCGTGCTGCTCTCGTCGATGGTGGGGTACGCGCCGACCGAAGTGACCATTGCCGGTGTGCTCCATGAGTACTCGGCCATCGACGGTGTGCAAGAAGACGTGGTTCACATCATGCTGAACCTCAAGGGTGTAGTGTTCCGCCTGCACAACCGCGATGAAGTCACTCTCGTTCTGCGCAAGGAAGGCGAAGGCCCTGTGACGGCCGGCGACATCCAGACCCCGCACGACGTGGAAATCATCAACCCCGACCACGTGATCGCGCACCTGTCACAAGGCGGCAAGCTCGACATGCAGATCAAGGTGGAAAAGGGCCGTGGTTACGTACCTGGCACGATGCGCCGCTTTGGCGATGAGCCCACCAAGTCGATCGGCCGCATCGTGTTGGACGCGTCGTTCTCGCCGGTTTCGCGCGTCAGCTACACCGTCGAATCGGCTCGCGTCGAACAGCGCACCGACCTCGACAAGCTGGTGATGGAAATCGCCACCAACGGCGCCATCACCCCTGAAGAAGCCATCCGCGCCTCGGCCAAGATCCTCGTCGAACAACTGGCTGTGTTCGCCCAACTCGAAGGCAGCGAGATCGCCGCGTTCGACGCGCCGGCTCAGCGCAGCACGCAGTTCGATCCGATCCTGCTGCGCCCGGTTGACGAGCTCGAGCTGACGGTGCGTTCGGCAAACTGCCTGAAGGCCGAAAACATCTATTACATCGGCGACTTGATCCAGCGCACCGAGACCGAGCTTCTGAAGACCCCGAACCTGGGTCGCAAGTCGCTCAACGAAATCAAGGAAGTGCTCGCCTCGCGCGGCCTGACCTTGGGTGCTCGTCTGGAAAACTGGCCCCCGCAAGGCCTCGACAAGCGTTAATAAAAACTAGGGCCACCCGGCCCGGTGCACCCGGCAGTACCTGATACGGCTGCTGGTATTCATAGTTAAGAAAGGAACAGCACCATGCGTCACCGTAACGGACTCCGCAAACTCAACCGCACCAGCGAGCATCGCCGAGCGATGCTGCGCAACATGTGCAACTCGCTGCTGCAGCACGAAGCGATCAAGACCACAGTCCCCAAGGCCAAGGAACTGCGCCGTGTTGTCGAGCCGCTGATCACGCTCGCCAAGGAAGCCACGCTGGCCAATCGCCGCCTGGCATTCGATCGCACCCGTGACCGCGACATCGTGACCAAGCTCTTCAACGAGCTCGGCCCGCGCTACAAGGCCCGTCCGGGCGGCTACACCCGCATCTTGAAGATGGGCTACCGTGTGGGTGACAACGCGCCGATGGCCTTCGTCGAACTTGTGGATCGACCTGAAGTGGCAGAAGAAGTCGCAGCCGATAAGGCTGAGTAAACGTCACCACGCAGCGAACAAAAAAAGGCCGGCTTCATGCCGGCCTTTTTGTTTGTCGTTGACGGGCACTCATTCACTCATCTTCGAGCGGCGGCACTTCTTCAAGCAAGAGAAGCAGCCTGATGTGCTATAGTCACAGGCTCAGTCGCGGGGTGGAGCAGTCTGGTAGCTCGTTGGGCTCATAACCCAAAGGTCGTTGGTTCAAATCCAGCCCCCGCAACCAAGGATCACACGGCAAAGACCGTCAAAAAAGCCAACCCTCGGGTTGGCTTTTTCTTTGGTCACGAAGGCTTTCAGTCTTCGCGCGAGCCACCAATGCCCAGCAGCATGAGCAGCGACTGGAACACGTTGTACAGGCTCAGGTAGACGCCCAAGGTGGCGCTGATGTAGTTGGTCTCGTGGCCATCTTGCACGCGCTTGAGGTCGTACAGGATGAAGGCCGAGAAGATGCCGATGGCGAGCACCGCCAGGGTGATCATCAGCGCACTGGATTGAAGAAACACGTTCGCGATGCCAGCCACCATCAGCATGATGGCGCCGATGAACAAGAACTTGCCCATTGAGCTCAAGTCACGCTTGATGATCGACGACAGCGTGGCCATCCCCAGGAAGATGGCGCCCGTGCCGGCGAAGGCCGTCATGATGAGGCCGGCGCCGTTGCTCAGGCCGAGCACCGAGCCCACCAGGCGCGACAGCATCAGCCCCATAAAGAAGGTGAAGGCCAGCAGCATGGGCACGCCTGCTGCCGAGTTCTTGGTCTTCTCGATGGCAAACATGAAGCCGAAGGCGCCTACGAGAAACACGACCAGGCTCACGCCCGGCGACATCACACGGAAGAGCCCGGTGCTCACGCCGACCCAGGCGCCGAGGACGGTCGGCACCATCGAGAGTGCGAGCAGCCAGTAGGTGTTGCGCAGAACGCGGTTGCGTTGAACGGCGACCGATTGACCGATCACCTCGGGTTGATAGCTGTTGAGGCCTTGGTTCATGACGATTCCTTTGCTTGGGTTGTAGAGTGACTGACGGGTGAATTGGTTTCGTTGGACAGGTTCTTCTTGGCGAGGCGCTTGCCGCGAGCCCGGATGTTGATGGCTTCGACGGCGAGTGAAAACGCCATCGCGGCGTAGATGTAGCCTTTTGGCACGTGCATCTCGAATGCCTCGGCGGTCAGCGCCATGCCCACCATCACCAGGAAGGCGAGCGCCAGCACCTTGACCGAAGGATGGCGTTCCACAAACTCGCCGATCGGCTTGGCGGCGACGAGCATCACGCCTACCGAAGTCACCACCGCAGCCACCATGACCCCGATCTCATCGACCATGCCGACCGCGGTGATCACCGAGTCGAGCGAGAACACGATGTCGATGATCGCGATCTGGCCGATGATTCCCCAGAAGAGCCTGTTACCGGCGGCCTTCAAGGCTGCGGCGTCGGTCGACGGGGGGCCGGTGTCTTCGGGGGCCTCGACTTCGTTGAAGATCTCGTGTGAGGCCTTGTACAGCAGGAAGAGTCCGCCAAAGAGCAGCACCAGGTCGCGGCCGCTGATGCCCTGTCCGAAAACATGGAAGAGATCGGCCTTGAGGCCCATCACCCAGCTCAGTGAAAACAGCAGCAGCAGCCGCGAGACCATGGCAAAGCCCAGGCCCAGGCGACGAGCCTTGTCGCGCAGCTCGGCAGGCAGGCGGCTGACGAGGATGGAGATGAAGATGATGTTGTCCACGCCCAGGACGATTTCCAGGGCGGTGAGCATCGCGAATGCAATCCAGATGTTGGGGTCGAGTAAGAGGTCCATGGAGATGAGGCAATGCGTGGTGCTTGAAGCACGCACGTTCGGTTCAGAAGGAGAACACAGGGCGCCGCGTGGTCACGCGGCGTGGCTCAGGCGACGAGGGGTGTCGCGCAGGGAGGGCGCTGCGGCCCGTCCAGGTAGGGTGGCAACAAGCTGGCCGAGGCGTACGGTTTTGGCCTCGTCATCGTGAGCGCGGGAGGGTGTGCGCTCGGGCCCACCAGGAAGAGGCCGGGTTGATCGGCAAGCGTTTCAGCCTGTGCCTGCATGGGCTGGCCGTCGATTTGGCGCTCGCCGCCGCTGCTCTTGGGCTGGGTGTCTGCGCTTTGAACGCAGTCAACGTCGCCGCCGACCGCAGACAGCGTGGCGCTGTCTTGCGTTGCAATGCCGGCCCATGCGAGGGCCAGGACAAGGAAAAAGGCGATAGCCCGCATCAACATGATGGCCTGATTGTAGAGGGCGCGGGAAATCCGTTGGCGTGGCCAGGTCGCAGCGGGCCGCTAGTCGCCCGACAGGCGCTGAGCGAGTGCCTGCAGCTGAGAATCGGCCAACAAGGCCGGGGGAGCTTCGGCGTGTGCGCGCAGCAGGCGAACCAGCGTTTCTTTGTGCGGCATCAGCGGGCCAAAAAAGCGCGCCCCGCCTGTGGACACGATCAACAAGGTAGGAAAGTTCTCCACCTCGATCGGGTCCACCATGGCGGCTTCGTCTTCGATGTCGACCCAGACAAAACGAAACTCCGGGAAGGCAGCCGCGACCTGGTCGAACAGGCTGCGGTACTCGCGGCAGCTGCCGCACCACTGGGCGCACAGGCAGGCCACGAACAGCGGGTTGGGAGTGGTCGATGCGGACATAAGGCTCGATCATCTCAAACCTCGGTTCAGCGGCGTGTTGAGCCGTTGCCGTGCCCATCGGTCACACTCGCGCTTTTGCGAGCCCCGGAGCCAATGCCTTGCATGCCCACTTTGCCGTCGATGACAGCACACAGCCCCATGCGGTGATCGCCGGAGTGTCTGAATGAGTTTCGCCCCCGAAGAGCTGTTTGCCGTCGCGATTGCCGCAGTCGCCTTCCTCGCCGGATTCTTGATTTGGCGGGCGCGTACCAAACGAACACGCAGCGTGGGCCTGCGGCTGGAGGCGGGGCCAGCGAACCTGCGCTTCACTTGCGCGGGCTGCTCGGGCAAGTTCACCCACTCCCGTCGCACGATCAGCGCCTGGGAGAAAGGCGGCCGCAGCTTTTTCTGCAATGCCTGCCACACCAAATGGCAGTCGACCCACGCCCCATCGGGCCATGGGCGCGGCGCGCGCATCATCACCGGGGAGCCCTCCGCCAAGCGCGGGTGCTTGGGCATGTTCGCGGTCTTGCTTGCCATTCCGGCGTTGCTGGCTCTCGCTGTGCTGCAATACGTATGACCTCGCCGCTTCGCGGTGTCGCACCCTTCAGGAGAACAACACCATGAATCCCATCAAGATCGTTGGCGCGGTATTGATTGCAGCCGGCGTGCTGGGCCTGATCTACGGCGGCTTCAGCTTTACCAAGGCCACGCACGACATCAAGCTCGGGCCGATCGAGTTGTCGGTGAAAGAAAAGGAATCGGTCAACGTGCCGATGTGGGCCGGTGTGGGCGCCATCGTGGCTGGCGCCGCGCTGCTCTTGTTCGGTGGCAAGAAGGGTTAGCGCGGCAGCCCGGCAAAGCCAGGTGACGCCGGCTTACAGCCCCACCTGGGTGATGAACTTGCTGTTCAGGTAGGCGTTGATGGCGTCGCTGCCGCCCTCGGTGCCATAGCCCGAATCCTTGATGCCGCCGAAGGGCACTTCGGGCAGAGCCAGGCCGAAGTGGTTGATCGACACCATGCCGCTCTCGATGGCCGCGCCGATCGCCGAGGCCGTCTTGAGCGACTTGGTGAACGCATACGCCGCTAGGCCATAGGGCAGGCGGTTGGACTCGGCCACCACGTCGTCGAAGCTCTTGAACGGCACCACCACGGCCAGCGGCCCGAAGGGCTCTTCGCTCATGACGCGTGCATTGGCCGGCACGTTCGTCAACACCGTGGGCTCGAAGAAATAACCTTCGGTGCCGATGCGCTTGCCGCCGAGTGCGAGCTTGGCGCCCTTGCCCACGGCGTCGTCGACGAACATCTGCATGGCCTCGACACGCCGGCTGTTGGCCAGCGGGCCCATGCGGGTGTCCTTGTTCATTCCGTCGCCGACCTTCACGCCCGAAGCCGTGGCGACGAAACCGTCGACGAACTTGTCGTACACCGACTCCTGCACCAGGAAGCGAGTGGGTGACACACACACCTGACCGGCGTTGCGGAACTTGGCAATCGCCAGCATCTTGGCGGCCGCGGCCACGTCGGCGTCTTCGAACACGATCGCTGGTGCGTGGCCGCCCAGCTCCATGGTGATGCGCTTCATGTGCTGGCCAGCGAGCGCCGCCAGTTTCTTGCCCACCGGCGTGGAGCCGGTGAAGGTGATCTTGCGCACGATGGGATGCGGGATCAGGTACTCGGAGATCTCCGACGGCACACCGAACACCAGATTCACCACGCCAGCCGGCACACCGGCGTCGGCATAAGCGCGCACCAGCGCCGCGCAGCTGGCGGGGGTTTCTTCCGGACCTTTCAAGATGACCGAGCAGCCCGCGGCCAATGCGGCCGAGACCTTGCGCACCGCCTGGTTGATCGGGAAGTTCCATGGCGTGAACGCCGCCACCACCCCCACCGGCTCCTTGATTACCAGCTGGCTCACGCCGTCGGCACGCGGCGGCACGATCTGGCCGTAGGTGCGGCGCGCCTCTTCGGCAAACCAGTCGATCAGGTCACCGGCCGAGGCCGCTTCGGCCTTGGCCTCGGCCAGCGGCTTGCCTTGCTCCAGCGTCATCAGCTCGCCGATCTCGGCTGCACGCTCCCGCATCAGGTCAGCCGCGCGGCGCAATATCTTGTAGCGATCGAAGGCCGACACCGAACGCCATTGTTTGAAGCCCTTGTCGGCCGCGGCGAGCGCGCGGTCGAGATCGGCGGTGCCGGCGTGCGCCAGGCGCGCCAACGTCTTGCCGGTGGCCGGGTTGATGATGGGTTCGCTCTTGCCGCTGGTGCCGGCGGTCCATTCACCGTCGATGAAGAGGGATACGTCTGTGTACATGGGTGCCTGTCCTTGCTGATCTTCTGGCGGAGGGGAGGGGGCTGCGCGGGGCAGTGTCCTGGCCGCAATTGTTCCCGTGATCGGACGACCGCGTTGTCGCACACGTTTCTTCCACCCCGCAGAACCGCGGCGCCGGCCGCGGCCGATCAGTTAGAGCGGGCCGGTGGGACCGGCGTGCCCAGCGCGCGGTTGGTGGGTGCAACGGGTGCTGCCGGCGCGGAGGGTGTCGCCGGTGCTGCCGAGGCATCCACGGGCTCGGATGTGGCCGGCACCTCTTGCCAGGCCGACGGGCACGAGGTGACGTAGGGGTAGTACATCTGCGCATCGCGGCAGTAGTACCAGGAGTGGCTCTGCTGCGTGGCGCTCGGCGCGAACAACGGCTCGACAGGCGGCTGCAAGATCACGGGCCGCTCCACCACGTACGGGTAGCCATAACCGAATGGGATGCCCCACCAGAACGGGCCGCCGACCCACACGTTCACGCGCCCGCGCGGGCGGGCTTCGGCCTCGTCGGCAACAGCCACCAGCCCCAGCCCGACGACGGAGGCGATGACAACGGCCAGCAGGCCCCGGGCCAGGTGTTTGTTCTTCATGGAGGTCTCCTCAAGGATTCACTGGCGTGCCGGCGGCGGAGGCTGGATGCCCGCGGGCGGGCGCGGTGGCGCGGGTGGC
>JACMKJ010000362.1 GCA_014380155.1 Rhizobacter sp.
CCGATGCGGTCGTGCGGCCAGATCCAGATGTCGGGGCCTTTGCCGGCAGCGGCTGCTTGCTGGAACTTGCCGGGAGCGTCTTCCGGGTGTTCGACGGTGACTTGCACGCCGGTCTTCTTGGTGAACTCTTCACCGACCTTGGCCAAGCCGTTGTAGCCCTTGTCGCCGTTGATCCAGATCAGCAGCTTGCCGGGCTCGGCCGCGGCGGCGAGGCCGCTGCTCAGTGCCATCACCGCGGCAGCGGCGATGAGCTTCAGTGTGTTGCGCGTGTTTTTCATGTCATCTCCTAAGTGGTCGCCCTGGGGCGTTTGGGTCGCGATCGGGGGATCGAGCTTTGTGGTGTCAAGTCAGGGGCGGCAGGGCGAGGCCCTTGCCGTCGAAGAGGTAGCAGTGCGCGGCTGGTAGCACGAGGTGGGCGGTGTCGCCCGAGGCCAGCGGGTTGTCGGGGGTGGCGCGTGCAACGAAATGGCCATCGGAACCGGCGGCGTCGAGGTAGAGGTAGGTGGCATCACCCAGGTGCTCGGCCACCTGCACGGTGCAGCGCAGGCTGTTGGCGGCCGGGGTCGGCAGGGCCTGCACGTGCTCGGGGCGCACGCCCAGGGTGAGCGTGGCGCCGGTGGCCAGCGAGCGTGCATCGACGGTGGTGGTGATGAGCGTGCCATCGGCCAGGCGCACCACGGCCGCGCGGTCGTCTGCCGATTGCAGCGTGGCGCTCAGGAAGTTCATCTTCGGCGAGCCGATGAAACCTGCCACGAACAGGTTGGCCGGGCGGTGGTACAGGTCGAGCGGGCGGCCCACCTGCTCGATGTTGCCGGCGTTGAACACCGCGATGCGGTGCGCGAGCGTCATCGCCTCCACCTGGTCGTGGGTCACGTAGACCATGGTGGTCTTGAGCTCCTTGTGAAGGCGCGCGAGCTCCACACGCATCTGCACGCGCAGCGAGGCGTCGAGGTTCGACAGTGGCTCGTCGAACAGAAAGACACCCGGCTTGCGCACGATGGCGCGGCCGATGGCCACGCGCTGGCGCTGCCCGCCCGACAGGGCTTTCGGCTTGCGCTCGAGCAGGTGCTCGATCTGCAAGATTTGCGCGGCGCGCTGCACGGCGGCGTTCATATCGGCCTTGCTGAAGCCGGCCAGGCGCAGGCCGAAGGCCATGTTTTCGGCCACCGTCATGTGCGGGTAGAGCGCATAACTCTGGAACACCATCGCGATGCCGCGCTTGGCGGGCGGCACCTCGTTGACGAGCTGGTCGCCGATGTGCAGCTCGCCGGAGCTGATGTCTTCGAGGCCGGCAATGCAGCGCAGCATGGTCGACTTGCCGCAGCCCGAGGGGCCGACGAAGACGATGAATTCGCCGTCGTGGATGTCGAGGTCGATGCCGTGCAGGATCTCGACCTCGCCGTAGGCCTTGCGCAGTGCCTTGAGTTTCAGGTGGGCCATGTGTGTGTTCTCTTGCTCAGGCGCTGATGTCGCCGAAGTAAGCACCGTACGCGGGCAGACGCAGTTGCGTCCCTTCGCGCAAACCCTGTCTTGCGCCGTCGAAACCGTGGCCTTCCAAGGCGCGGCTCGGGCGCGTCGCGCCCAGGCTCACGGTGACCGATTCGCCGCTCAGGTTGAACGGGGCGAGCACGGTCGCCCCGGGCTCGCCGGCCGCCGGTGTGCGCACCAGGGCAAGCACCGGCTCGGGCACGTCGATGAAGCGGATGTCGCCCGTCACCA
>JACMKJ010000363.1 GCA_014380155.1 Rhizobacter sp.
AACATGAACGAGTCGTTCCAGTACGCCATCGGTGCGCTGGCGCTGGCCGTCGTGTTCATCTACATGATCCTGGCCAGCCAGTTCAAGAGCTTCCTGCAGCCGCTCGCGCTGATGAGCTCGCTGCCGCTCACGCTGAGTGGCGTGGTGATCACCTTGCTGCTGTTCGGCTCCACGCTCAACATGTTCAGCATCATCGGCATCGTGATGCTGATGGGCTTGGTGACCAAGAACGCCATCCTTTTGGTGGACTTCGCCATCCGCAGCCGCGAGGGCGAAAACGGCGGGCCGCCCATGGAACGCGAGCAAGCCCTGCTGCACGCCGCCCAGGTGCGGCTGCGCCCCATCCTGATGACCACGCTGGCGATGATCTTCGGCATGGTGCCACTCGCATTTGCCCTGACCGAAGGCTCGGAGCAACGTGCGCCCATGGGCCAGGCCGTGATCGGCGGGGTGATCACCTCCTCGCTCCTGACATTGGTTGTCGTGCCGGTGATTTATTGTTATCTCGACGACTTGTCGCAGTGGCTCAAGCGCAAGCTCGGCGGCGCACCCCACCCCACCCCGCCGGTGGCCGACGCGGTGGGGGGCCAATAAAATGCGCGTTTTTCTTTCTCCCGTTACCGCAAGGATCTCTTCATGAACAACGAGCAAGCCCGCTTCAACATGATCGAACAGCAGATCCGCCCCTGGGACGTGCTGGACCAGGGTGTGTTGTCCTTGCTGGCCGTGGTCAAGCGTGAAGACTTCGTGCCGCCGGCCTACCGCAGCATGGCGTTCTTCGACACCGAAGTGCCCTTGTCGGCCGCCACCAAAGAGGGCCAGCACATGCTGGCGCCCAAGGTCGAAGCGCGCTTGCTGCAAGAGCTGGGCGTGCGCCGCCACGAGCGGGTGCTGGAGATCGGCGCCGGCTCTGGCCACATGGCCGCGTTGCTCTCGCACAAGGCGCGCCAGGTGATCACGCTCGAGATCGACCCGGTGCTCGCCCGGATGGCCTCCGACAACCTCAAGCGCGCCGCCATCTCCAACGTGAGCGTGGTCGAAGGCGACGGCTCCAAGCGCCTGCCCACCGCCGGCCCGTTCGACGCGATCCTGCTCTCGGGCTCGGTGGCCGCCGTGCCCTCGGCCCTGCTGAGTGAGTTGAAAGTGGGCGGGCGGTTGGCGGCCATCGTCGGGCAGGAGCCCGTCATGTGCGCCGTGCTCGTCACCCGCGTGGGTGAGAGCGAGTTCCGCAGTGTCAATCTCTTTGACACCGTGGCGCAGCGCCTGTCGGGCTTCGACGAGCCTTCACGCTTTCACTTCTGATGCAACAAGTTCGGGTCAGCGACGTGCACGCCTTGTTGGCCAGCCTGGGCGGTGGCCAACCGCCCGTGCTGCTCGACGTGCGCGAGCCCTGGGAGGTGCAAACCGCATCGCTCACGCTGCCCGGCACGCAGGCGGTCTGCATCCCGATGCAGGAGATCCCGGCCCGTCTGCATGAGCTTGACCCGTCGCAGCCCATCCTCGGTTTGTGCCACCACGGGGTGCGAAGTCTGCAGGTCGTCGCATTCCTGGAGCGCCAGGGCTACGAACAGGTTTACAACATCGCCGGCGGCATCGACGCGTGGGCCCGTGAGGTCGA
>JACMKJ010000364.1 GCA_014380155.1 Rhizobacter sp.
CCGCGCCGCCAGCACCCACTTCGCAAGCTGACGCCGTGCGCCTGGCCGACCAGGCGAGCTTCGGCGCCACCGAAGCCCTGGTCAGCAGCATCCGCAGCCAGGGCCCGAGCGCCTGGGTGGCCGCACAGATGGCGCTCCGCACGTCGAGCTACACCAGCGGCATGGGCGGCGAGATCCACCAGTACACCGGCAGTGGCGAGTTTTGCGCGACGCGGGGCGCCAACTGCTGGCGCGATTACTACTCCACCGAGCCCCTGGTGTGGGACTTCTACCGCAACGCCGTCACCCAGCCCGACCAGCTGCGCCAGCGCGTGGCCTTTGCGTTGCAACAGATCGTGGTCGTCAACAGCCTCGAGGTGAGCGGCAACTACGGCTTTCGCAACTACCACAACGTGTTGCTGCGCGAAGCTTTCGGCAACTACCGGCAAGTGTTGAAAAAGGTGGTGATGTCGCCGGTGATGGGCGACTTCCTGAACAACGCCAACAACGACAAAGACGCGCCGAACGAAAACTTCGCGCGTGAGCTGCTGCAGTTGTTTTCCATCGGAACCTGCGAGCTCAACAGCAACGGCACGCTGCGCGGCGGCACCTGCGCTGCCACCTACAGCAACGACACCGTGCGCGCCTACGCCTACGCACTCACCGGCTGGACCTACCCCGCTGGCGGCGCCACCTCGTATGGCTGCTGGCCCACCGGCGCCAACTGTCGTTACTACGGTGGCGCCAACGACGGCGACATGATCCCCGTGGCCCGTTATCACGACACCGCCGCGCGCACCCTGCTCAACGGCTATTCGCTCGCGGCCAACCACACCGCCAGCGGCGCGCTCGAGACCGTGCTCGACAGCGTGATCTCGCATCCCAACACCGCGCCCTTCATCGGCAAGCAGCTGATCCAGCACCTGGTCAGCAGCAACCCTTCGCCAGCCTATGTGGGCCGGGTGGCGACGGCCTTCACCTCCGGCCGCTACCTTACTTTTGGCAGCGGCCAGCGCGGTGACCTGGCCGCCACCGTGGCCGCCGTGCTGCTCGACACCGAAGCCCGTGGCGACAGCATCGGGCGCAACGCCGGCAGGCTGCGCGAGCCGGTGCAGCTGTTCACCGGCGTGCTGCGTGGCCTGAACGGCGCGAGCGACGGCGAGGCGCTGAGCTGGTGGTGGGGCGAAACCATGCGCCAGCATGTGTTCCGCCCACCCTCGGTGTTCAATTTCTACCCGCCCGACTACCCCGTGGCCGGCACCTCGCTGGTGGGCCCTACCTTCGGCATCCACAACGCCAACACCGCGCTGTCGCGGCTCAACTTCCTCACCTACCTGCTCGACTGGGGTGGCACCCCCGCCAACCAGAGCGGCGTGCCCAACCCGCAGGGCACGGTGGTCAACCTCAGCGCCTTCACCGCCGACGCCACCGACGCCGGCGAGCTGGTCGACCGCATCTCGATGCTGGCACTCGGCCGCAGCCTGCCCACCGCCGCGCGCAACGAGGTGGTGCGCGCCACCGCCTGGTGGACGTCGGGCAACGACCCCACCAACTGGCGCGTCAACCGGGTGAAGACCGCGGCCTTCCTGGTCTACGGCTCGCCCCACTACCAGATCCAACGCTGAGGGCACGACACCATGAACCGCAAAACTCCTGCCGCCGCCCTCTCGATGAACCGCCGCCAATGGCTGCTGCGCAACAGCGCGGGGCTGGCCGGCGCACTCGGCCTGGGCACCGTCGCCAACCTCACGCTGGGCACCAAGCCTGCCCGCGCCGGTGACTACCAGGCCCTCGTGTGCATCTTTCTCTACGGTGGCAACGACGGGCTCAACACCATCGTGCCGACCGACACCGCGCGCTACAACCAATACGCTGCCGTGCGCCGCGGCCTGGCCCTGCCGCGCACCAGCCTGCTGCCGATGACCGGCATCAACTACGGCATGCACCCCTCGCTGAGCGCTCTCGCACCGGCCTGGGCCGAAGGCAAGCTCGCGCCCGTGTTCAACCTCGGCACCCTGGTGCGCCCCATGAGCAAAGCGCAATTCCGCGCACTGCCGGGCAGCTCGAGCGAGATTCCGTCCAACCTGTTTTCGCACTCCGACCAGCAGATCGAGTGGGAAACCGGCCACACCCACGCCATGAGCCGCAGCGGCTGGGGCGGGCGCGCGTCGGCGGCGCTGCAAACGGTCAACCCGGTGATCTCGGTGGCCGGCAGCACGCGCTTCGGTCTGACCGAAACCATCTCGCCGCTGGTGCTGCCTGACACCCCGGGTGACGGCTTCGGTGCCTGGGTGCTCGCCGCCGACGTGCAGCAGTACGCGCCCTTCATCGCACGCAAGGACGCGCTCAACGTGCTCTATGCCTCGGGCCAAGACACCGAGCTCGGCGAGGCCTACGCCACCGCGCAGCGCAACGCGTTCAGCGTGTCGGAGCGCCTGGGTGGGCTGGTGGCGATCGAGCCGGGCGGCACGGGTGCGCTGGCCGCCATCGACACCGCGTTTGCCCCCTTGATGGCCGGGCAGGGCGAGTTGACCACCGGCCTCGCCGGCCAGCTCTACCAGATCGCCAAGCTGATCGCCGGCAGCGCCACCGTGGGCGGCGACAAGCAGATGTTCTTTGCCGCACTCGATGGCTTCGACACCCACGGCAACCAGCTCGTGGCCGGCGCCCCGACCACTGGCAACCACGCCAACCTGCTCAAGGAGCTGGGCGACGCGCTGGGCGCCTTCTACGCCGCCATGAAGGCGCTGCAGCTCGACGACGCCGTCACCGCGTTCACACAAAGCGATTTCGGCCGCACCTTCACGCCCAACAACAGCACCGGCACCGACCACGCCTGGGGCAACACCCACCTCGTGCTGGGCGGCGCGGTCAACGGCGGCACGAGCTACGGTACGTTCCCGGAGCTGGCGCTGGGCGGCATCAACGACGTGGGGGTCGACAGCTGGGAGCTGCAAGGCCGCTGGCTGCCCACCACCTCGGTCGACCAGTACGCCGCCACCTTGCTGGCCTGGTTCGGCGCGAGCGATGCGCAGCTCAACAGCGTTTTGCCCAACCTCACCAACTTCGGTGCCAACCGGGGGCTCGGTTTCTTGTGAGCCCTCGCTCGTGAACCGCCGGCAGCGCTGACGCCCGTCGGCGCTGCCTGCAGCCTGTCCGGGCCGTTGTCCGGCCTGTCGCCTGCCGCTGGCAGCCGGCCGGTGGCGGCGCTTACAGTGGCTGCATGGTTTCATCTGCACCCTCCAACAACGGCAACGCCGACGGCTTCTTTGCCTCGCTGAAGCGTGGCCTCACGGCTTACGCGCGCTGGCTCGACAGCATCAGCTGGAAGCGCTTCTTCCTGCTCGCGGTGCTGACGCTGATCGTGGCCGGCATCGCGTCCGACCTGCCGCCCTTCAACATCTACTGGGGCGAAGACAAGATCATCTACAAGCCGGCGCGTCCGCCGAAACCGCCCAAGGCACCCGCAGCGCCCGAGCCGCCTACTCCGCCCGGGAGCGAAAGATCGGTCATCGACATCAACGGCAAGAGCTACACCGTCACCATCGACAAACAGGGAGTGCGCATCGGTCCCACGGCAGCGGAGGCCAGCGCGCCGGCTGCCAGTGGCGTGCACGTGGACCTGCCGGGTGTGAAGGTCGACCTGCCCGACACGGCCACCAACGAAGAGGTCCGCGACGCCATCAGAGAAGCGCGCGATGCCATCAAGGAAGCCATCGCCGACGCGAAGGAGGCGGCCGCCGAAGCCGAAGAGGCCATCGGCGTGCCCCCCGGCATGCGCGAGGTGCGCATCAAGCCCTTCCGACCGGGCGACCATCTGCCGCCGTTTGCGTTCTTGCTGATCTTCATCTCAGGGATCGTCAAGCTGATGGCTGCCGGCCGTTTCAAGGCCGAGGCGCAGGCGGTGGTGGCCACCGAGATGGCCGAGAGCGAGGCGCTCAAGCGCCAGGTGGTCGAGGCCCGCATGGCCGCGATGCAGGCGCAGGTGGAGCCGCACTTCCTGTTCAACACGCTGGCCAGCATCGACCACCTGATCGAGACCGACCCGCCGCGCGCCAGCAAGATGCAGAAGAACCTGATCGCCTTGTTGCGCGCCAGCATGCCCACCATGCGCGAGGCGAATGCACAGCAGGGCAACCGCGACCTGTCGCGTGAGTTGGCGGTGATCCGGCCTTACCTCGAGATCTTGAAGGTGCGCATGGAAGACCGTCTCTCAACAGACATCCGCGTGAGTGACGGCCTGCTGTCGGCCGAGTTCCCGCCGATGATGTTGCAAAGCCTGGTCGAAAACGCCATCAAGCACGGCCTGGAGCCCAAGCCCGAAGGTGGCTCGCTGACCGTCAGCGCCGAGATCGTGCATGGCAAGCTGGCCGTGAAGGTGGCCGACACCGGCCTCGGCTTCGGCAAGGCAGCGACCGCCGGCACCGGCATCGGCCTCGCCAACATCCGCGAGCGCCTGCAGCTCTTGTATGGCAACAAGGCCGGCCTCACGGTGGCGGAGAATCCGGGTGGCGGCACAGCGGTGACCATCACCGTGCCTTACACCTCGCATTCTGGAGAAGCCACATGAACGAAGTTCAGCGGACCGAGCGCCGGGCCGCCCCAAGCCGGGCCGCATTTCCTTGGGGGATCGGCGAAAGTACCCTTTCGACGAGGGGCTGACATGAGGGCAGTGATTGCGGACGACGAACGGCTGATGCGTGAGCAACTGCGCGCGCGCTTGAGCGAAGTCTGGCCCGAGCTGCAGATCGTGGCCGAAGCCAAGAACGGCATCGAGGCCGTCGAGCTGACCCGCCAGCACCGGCCCGATATCGTTTTTCTCGACATTCGCATGCCGGGCATGACGGGCGTGGAGGCCGCGCGCCAGATCGCGCAATTGCCTGACGAACTGCCCGATGAAGCCGAAGAAGACGACAGCTGGCCCGGCTGCGAGATCGTCTTCATCACCGCCTACGACCAGTACGCCGTCGAGGCGTTTGAACAGGGCGTGGTCGACTATGTGTTGAAGCCCGCCGAGCGCGAGCGCCTGCAGCTCACGGTGGAGCGCATCCGCAAGCGACTGGCGCTGCGCGAGACCACGCACGAGCCGCCACCCTCGGCCGGCGCCGACATGCAGCAGCTCCTGCACAAGCTTGCCCACCAGCTCAACCCGGGTGCGGCCGCGCATCGCCTCAAGTGGATCCAGGCCACCGTGGGCCAGAGCATCCAGATGATCCCGGTCGACGACGTGCTGTTTTTCATCTCCGACGAAAAATACACCCGGGTGCAGACGGCCACGCTCGAAGCGCTGATACGAAAGCCCATCAAGGAGCTGATCGACGAGCTGGACCCTGAAGCGTTCTGGCAGATCCACCGCTCCACCCTGATCAACACACGCGCCATCGCCGGCGTGAGCCGCGACATGCGCGGGCGCCAGCTGGTCAGCGTCAAGGGCCACCCCGAGAAGCTCGAAGTCAGCCGCAGTTTCACCGGGCTCTTCAAGGGCATGTGAGCACACGCAGGGCGTGTTGCGCCCTGCGTGTTTGCGCTGGCTTGCGCGGTGGGGGCTGCGTGGCATGATGGTTCGCACCCCCCCAACGCACCCGTCACCTCATGCCGGAATCGGGCCTCAACACGCGCATCTCCTTGCGCCGCAGCCTGGTCATTGCCGCGTTCACGCTGGTGTTGGGTGCATTGCTGGCTTTCATCGTCGCGCTGTATGCCTTGGTGATCGCGCCGGTCGGTGATGAGCTCGCCACCTCGCAGCTGCGTGAGGCCTCGGGGCAGGTCGAAGGGCGCTTGCGCGCGCTGGTCGACCGTGTCGAGGCGATCGCTCGGCTGAACCGCGACTGGGGCCAGGGCGGGCTGGTCGACATCGAGCAACCCGAACGCTTCAACACCTTGTTCCAACCGCTGCTGGTGCGGGGGCCGCAGCTGTCTTCGATGGTGGTGGCCAATGCCGAGGGGCGCGAGTTGCTGCTGCTGCGTGTCGATGACAAACGCTGGCTCAACCGCCTCACCGACCCGCTGAAGAACCCTGGCCGGGCCCGCTTTCTCGCCTGGGGCGCAGACGGCAAGCTGCAAAGCGACGAGCTCAAACCGATCGACTACGACGCCCGCACGCGGCCCTGGTTCAAGGGTGGCATGGGCCTGGTGAGCGACGACGAGATCTTCTGGAGCGAGCCATACACCTTCCGCTCGTCCAACGAGCCGGGCCTGTCGGTGGTGGTGCGCTGGACGGCCGCCAGTGGCGTGCGCCACGTGATGACCAGCGACATCAAGCTGATCGACCTGTCGCGTTTCACGCGCGACATCGTGGCCGGTCGCAACGGCTTCGTCACGGTGTTCACACAAGACGGCAAGGTGGTGGGCATCCCGCGCGCGGCCAACTTTGCCGATGACGAGGCGATGAAGGCGGTGGTGCTCAGGCAGGCCGACGCGCTCGATGTGGCGCCACTCACCGAGGGCTATCGCCGCTGGCGCAAGGAGGGCGCGTCTGATGACCACCTGCTTCGTTTCAACGTCGACGGCCAGGCCTGGCTCGCCACCTTCAAGCGCAGCCAGTTCGGCACCCAGACCTTCTGGGTCGCGACCATGGCGCCACTGGCCGACTTTGCGCCCGCTTTGTCGAAACCGGTGCAGCTCGGCATTGCGATTGCGCTCGCCAGCCTGCTGCTCGCCTGGTCGGCCGCGGGTTGGCTGGCCAAACGTTTCACCGGGCCGCTGGCCGAGCTGGCACAACAAAGCGAACGCATCGGCCAGATGAACCTCGACGAGCCGCTGCGCGTGAACGCCCGCTGGGCCGAGCTCGATGCCCTGGCCCGGGCCCACGAGACCATGCGCGGGCGCTTGCGTGAGGCCACCCGTGAGCTGGCCGAAGCCAACGACTCGCTGGAGGCGAAGGTCACCGCGCGCACCCGCGAGCTGGCCGAAGCGCGTGACGTGGCCGACGCCGCCTCGCGCGCCAAGGCCGAGTTCCTGGCCAACATGAGCCACGAGATCCGCACGCCGATGAACGCCATCCTCGGCATGACCGACCTCGCCTTGCGCAGCGATCTCAACACCCGCCAGCGTGGCTACCTGCAGAAGGCCCGCGCGTCGGCCGACTCGCTGCTGGGCATCCTCAACGACATCCTCGACTTCTCCAAGATCGAAGCCGGCAAGCTCGACCTGGAGGTGCGCCCGTTCGAGCTACAGACGGTGTTCGACCGCGTCACCGCGGTGGTCGGCCTGAAGGCTCAGCAAAAAGGGCTGGAGCTTTTGATGAACACCGCCCCCGAGGTGCCGGCGGTGCTGGTCGGCGACCCGCTGCGGCTGGAGCAGGTGCTCATCAACCTGTGCGCCAACGCCGTGAAGTTCACCGAAACCGGCGAGATTGTGGTGGTGACCGTGCGCGCCGTGCTCGCAGCGCGTGACCGGGTGATGCTGCGCTTTTCTGTGCGCGACACCGGCATCGGCATGAGCGAGGCGCAGGTAAGCGGCCTGTTCCAGCCCTTCAACCAGCTCGACGCCTCGACCACGCGCCAGTACGGCGGCACCGGCCTGGGCCTTGCCATCTGCAAGCAACTGGTCACTTTGATGGGTGGCGAGATCGGCGTGAAAAGCCAGCCGGGCCGGGGCAGCGATTTTTTCTTCACCGCCGGGTTTGGCCTGCCGCCCCAGCCCGACGCGCCGGCGCATGACGAGCAGGCGAACGCCCGCCGGCGTGTGCTGGTGATCGACGACAGCGCCAACTCCCGCGAAATCTTCC
>JACMKJ010000365.1 GCA_014380155.1 Rhizobacter sp.
CCACCGTGTGGCCAACACGCTGAACTACCTCGACATCAAGACCGTGGTGGTGAGCTGCGGCACCTGCTACGACCAGCTGCAGGGGTACCAGTTCGACAAGATCTTCCCGGGCTGCCGCATCATCGACATCCACGAGTACCTGCTGGAGAAGAACATCACGCTGCCGGGCGCGGGCGGGTACCTGTACCACGACCCCTGCCACTCGCCGATGAAGCTGCAAGAGCCGATGAAGACGGTGAAGGCGCTGCTCGGTGACAACGTGCTGAAGAGCGAACGCTGCTGCGGCGAGAGCGGCACGCTCGGTGTGACGCGGCCCGACATCGCCACGCAGGTGCGCTTCCGCAAGGAAGAAGAGCTGCGCAAGGATGAGGCCAAGCTGCGCGCCACGGGTGCGGTCGACGCCAAAGCCGACGTGAAAATCCTCACCTCGTGCCCGAGTTGCCTGCAAGGCCTCACGCGCTACGGCAACGACCTGAACAACGGCCTTCTCGAAGCCGACTACATCGTCGTCGAGATGGCCAACCAGATCCTCGGGGTCGACTGGATGCCTGAGTATGTTGAGAAGGCCAACGAGGGTGGTATCGAGCGCGTCCTGGTCTGAAGGCTACTCTGCCGTCAGGCCGCGCTCCTTGATGAGCGCGTGCCAAAAGGTGGTTTCCTTTTGAAGGAAGTTCGTGAGCGCGGGGCCGTCCGATGGTGTGACCTCCAGGCCGAAGTCTTCCAGGCGTGCCTTCACCTCGGGCACGCTGATGGCCTTGCTCAGCTCGCCGCTCAAGCGCGCCACGATGTCAGACGGCGTGCCCTTGGGCACGAACAGACCTTGCCAGGCCGTGACCTCGAAGTCCGTGATGCCGAGCTCGTCGAGCGTGGGCACATCGGGCAGCGACGGGATGCGCTTCTTCGACATCACTGCCAGCGCCTTGACCTTGCCGCCGCGAATTTGCGGCAGGCCGGCTGCGGTGTCGAGCACCATCATCGGCACCTGGCCTGAGATCACGTCTTGCACCGCCATCGCCGTGCCGCGGTAGGGCACGTGCACGATGAAACTCTTGGTGCGGTCTTTCAGCAGCTCCATCGCCAGGTGGTGGGGGCTGCCCACGCCGGGTGAGGCGTAGCTGTACTTGGCTGGGTTCTTCTTCACCTCATCGAGCAGCTGCCTCGCGCTGGTCAGGCCCGAGCCGGGGTGCACTGCCAGGATCAACGGGAAGCGCGCCATGAAGCCCACCGGCACCAGGTCTTTCGGGTCATACGGCAGCTTCTTGTACATGGCGCTGTGGAACACCATCGCGCCGTTGTCGCCGGTGACGATGGTGTAGCCATCGGGTGCCGACTTGGCCGCGTTGTCGGTGCCGATGATGCCGCCGGCGCCGGGGCGGTTGTCGATCACCAGTGTCTGGCCGAGTTGCTTGCCGAGCTGCGGCGCGAGCTGGCGCGCGAGAAAGTCGGAGCCACCGCCGGCCGGGTAGGCCACCACCCAGCGCACCGGTTTGTTGGGCCAGGCGGAAGTTTGTGCCAGGGCGGGCGTGACCAGGGTGGAGGCAAGGGCCAGGCCGAATAAACGGCGAGACAAGGAAGTGTGTGCGGTCATGGTGAGCGGCTCGCAGGCTGGTGGGGTGCGTGCATCTTATCGAGGGTGATCGCGATAATCACGCGCATGACGGACACCTTCACACCACCCTCTGATGCCGTCCCGGCCTGCGAGCTGTGCCAGCAGCCCGGTGGGCAACTCGTGTGGACACGGGATGCCTGGCGCGTGATCCGCGTCATCGACGCCGAGTTTCCCGCCTTCTACCGCGTGATCCACCACCACCACGTGGCCGAGTTCACCGATCTGGCCGAGCCGCAGCGCCAGCGCTGCATGCAGCTCGTGGGCACGGTCGAGCGGGTGCTCATCGAGCGCCTGCGGCCGACCAAGATCAACCTCGCCGCCTTCGGCAACATGGTGCCGCACCTGCACTGGCATGTGATCGCGCGCTTCGACTGGGACAGCCACTTCCCGCAACCGGTCTGGGGGGCGCGCCAGCGCGAGGTACAGCCTGTGCCCACGAGCCGCTTGGCCTGCAATCTGAACGAACTCGATTCAGCCGTCGCCACGGCGCTGGGCTTGGCTACACTGACCCAAACACCTGCCGCGACACCATGACTGGACTGAACCCCTCCACCCCCACGCCAACGACGATCACCGTGCACCAGCAATCGCGGGTGCTGGAGGTGGGCTTTTCGGATGGGCGCCAGTTCCGCATCCCCTTCGAGCTGATGCGCGTGTATTCACCGTCGGCCGAAGTCAAAGGCCACGGACCCGGGCAAGAGGTGCTGCAAACCGGCAAACGCCTGGTCGAGGTGGTCACGCTGGAGCCGGTGGGCAACTACGCTGTGCAGCCCACGTTCTCCGACGGCCACAACACCGGCATCTTTTCCTGGGACTACCTCTACTTCCTGGGCTCGCAAGAGGCCGAGCTGTGGAAGCAATACGAAACCCGCCTGCAGCAGGCCGGTGCCAGCCGTGACCAGCCCATGCCCGCGCCTGCGGCATCTGCCTGCGGGCACCACCATTGAACACAAGGTTGCACAGACCATGAGCGGCACCCATTTCGGTTTCCAGACCGTCGACGAGGCAGAAAAAGCCACGCGTGTGCGTGGCGTGTTCGACTCGGTCGCGTCGCGTTATGACGTGATGAACGACCTCATGTCGATGGGCCTGCACCGCGCCTGGAAGGCCTACACCGTGGCCGTGGCTTCGCTGCGCGAAGGCGACAAGGTGCTCGACATTGCCGGCGGCACCGGCGACCTGGCGCGAGCCTTCGCCAAGAAGGTCGGCCCGCTTGGCACCGTGGTGCACACCGACATCAACGAAGCCATGCTGCGCCAGGGCCGCGAGCGTTTGCTCGATGAGGGGCTAGCCTTGCCGACCTCGATCTGCGACGCCGAGTCATTGCCTTTTGCCACCGGCCGCTTCGATCTGGTGAGCGTGGCCTTCGGCCTGCGCAACATGACCCACAAGGACAAGGCTCTGGCCGAGATGTGCCGAGTGTTGCGCCCTGGCGGCCGCCTGCTGGTGCTGGAGTTTTCGAAGGTCGCAGCGCCCCTGGAAAAGGCCTACGACTGGTACTCGTTCAAGGTGCTGCCGCGCATCGGCCAACTGGTGGCCGGCGACGCCGACAGTTACCGCTACCTGGCCGAGTCGATCCGCATGCACCCGGGCCAGCAAGAGCTGAAGGCGATGATGAAAACGGCCGGCTTCGGCCATGTGGATGTGCACAACCTTAGCGCCGGTGTGGTGGCGCTGCACGTGGGCATCAAGTGTTAGTCACGGGCGCGCCGCATCGGCGGTAGACGGACCGTCTTCGCGGCTTTTGGGGCGTGTTTTGCGGCTGCGCCGCCCGAGCTTCACCATGGGTTGCTCGATCAGGTGGTAGGAGAGCACGGCGGCCGGTATGAGCCAGAGCGCCGAAAACGGCGGCGAGATCGAAGGCGACGCGGTGAACAACTGCTGCCAGAGATAGAGGCTGAACGAGATTTTCCCCACATAGCGCAACGGGGGCCAATCGAGCATGGCTGAGAAGTACCCACGGCTGACGGTGGCGCGCAGGATCAGCCACGCAATCGACAAGGGCAGCACCAATGCCTCGATGGCAATGCGTATCTGGTACGAGAGGTGACCCACGGCGCCACTCGCGACGACGACGCAGGCCGCCACGCACAACGCGGCACACGCACTCAAGACACTGCGGTACTTTCCCGGTGCGGCGAGTCCGTCGCGGTAGTGGGCAAACAGCACGCCAGCGGAGATGCAGCCGAAGTGAGACGCGATCGTCCGGTAGGTCGACCACTGGGGCGTGTTGGGCAAGACCAGCAGGGTGAGCACCGGCGTCACCGCCAGGAAGACGTGAATGGCGGCAAACAGTGGCGCTTTGCGGGCCCGTGGCGTCAGCACAAAGAGCAAGGGAAACAGCAGGTAGAACTGCTCTTCGTAGGCGAGTGACCAGGTGTGACCGACGAACCACCCGCAATCGAGGCTGGGCGCGTTGCAGATGAACACGCTCGCCCAGCCCACACCGGCGGGGGCTTGTGAGATCCACCCCGACAACGAGAGAGCCAGCACCGTGCCGAGGTAGACGAAGTAGGCAGGAAGGATGCGGAAGATGCGCCGCCGGTAGAAGCCCGTCATGCTGAGCGTTCCGGTGGCAGCTTCTTCGTTGATCGCCAATCCGGCGATCAGGAAGCCGCTGATCACGAAAAACACCTTGACGCCCAGGACCGCGAGATAGCCGGCCAAAGCCGACTTGTCTCCTTCGAGAAAGCGGTAGTTGACGAGATGCCCGCCGATCACGAGCAGGATGCTCAGCGCGCGCCAACCGTCCAGGGTCGGGATTCTTGCCGTCGGTGCAGTCATGTCGTGTGGGCGGGTCGGCTTCTCAGCCTCCGGCAGTGCTTCAGGTGAACTGATTCGTGCCGCGGCCAATGCCCTGGTACTCGAAGCCCAGTTCCTTCATCAGCGCCGGCTCGTACAGGTTGCGTCCGTCGAACACGATAGGTTGCTTGAGCATGCTCTTGATCTGCTCGAAGTCGGGGCTCTTGAACTCGCGCCACTCGGTGAGGATCAACAAGGCATCTGCGCCTTCCAGCGTGCTCTTCACGTTGTCCACGATGGTCAGCGCCTCGACATGGCTCAGCACACGGTGGGCTTCTTCAGCCGCGGCCGGGTCGTAGGCCACGATGGTGGCGCCCATGCGGGCCAGTTGTGCAATCACTTCGCGGCTGGGCGCGTCGCGCATGTCGTCGGTGTTGGGCTTGAAGGCCAGGCCCCACATGGCGAAGCGGCGGCCGCGCAGGTCGGAGCCGAAGCGGGCCACGACCTTGTCGACCAGCACCGTCTTTTGTCTTTCATTGGCGCGGTCGACAGCGTTGAGCACCATCAGGTCGATGCCGTATTCCTTGCCGGTGCGCATCAGCGCGTTGACGTCTTTCGGGAAGCAGGAGCCGCCGTAGCCCGTGCCGGCGTAGAGGAACTGGTAGCCGATGCGCGGGTCGCTGCCGATGCCCTTGCGAACGAGCTCGATGTCGGCGCCGACCTTTTCGGCCAGCAGCGCGAGTTCGTTCATGAAGCTGATGCGCGTGGCCAGCATGGAGTTGGCCGCGTACTTGGTGAACTCGGCACTGCGCACGTCCATCACCAACAGGCGCTCGTGGCTGCGGATGTAGGGCGCGTAGAGCGCGCGCATCAGCAGCACCGAGCGTTCGTCGTCGGCGCCCACCACGATGCGGTCGGGGCGCATGAAGTCTTCGACGGCCGCGCCTTCCTTCAGGAACTCGGGGTTGGAGACCACCGCGAAGTCGACGGTCTTGCCGCGCTGGGCCAGTTCTTCGGCAATCACGGCCTTGACCTTGTCCGCGGTGCCCACCGGCACGGTGCTCTTGTCGATGACGACCTTGTAGTCGGTCATGTAGCGGCCGATGCTGCGTGCGGCCGCCAGCACGTACTGCAAGTCGGCCGAGCCGTCTTCATCGGGCGGTGTGCCCACGCCGATGAACTGCATGGTGCCGTGGTTGACGGCGCGCTCGACATCGGTGGTGAACTGGAGTCGGCCACCGGCGACGTTGCGCTGGACGATCTCTTTCAGCCCCGGCTCGTAGATCGGGATGCCACCGTCGTTGAGAAGCTGGATCTTCTTCGCATCCAGATCGAGGCAGACCACGTGGTTGCCCATCTCGGCCAGGCAGGCGCCCGTCACGAGACCCACATAGCCCGTTCCAATAATCGTCACCTTCATCAATCGATCTCCGCTGAGTTTCTAGCTGGTGCACGCTGGGCGGGAACCCGGTGTCTACAATCCGTGCGCGACGAGAGACGCCTGCGCTGCGAGTGATGCCGGATGTTGCCAGCAAGCGCTTGCAGCACCCCCCCCTCGGACAGAGGGTTTCCCCGGTCAGGCTGTACCACCGAGACTGAAAACGTCACGCTGCGTGCCCTCGACACCACAGTGCCAAGATGAACCTGAAAGCCGCAATGCCCGAGAAGCAAGACAAGTACGTGTTGATTTCGCCGTGTCGCAACGAGGCCGACTTCATGCGGCAGACGCTCGACACCGTGGTCGCCCAGTCGCTTCGGCCGACCAAGTGGGTGATCGTCGACGATGGGTCGACCGACGAGACGCCGGCGATCCTCGTTGAATATGCAAAACGTCACGACTGGATCGAGATCGTGACGCGTGCCGACCGAGGGCACCGGGCAGTCGGCCCCGGCGTGATCGACGCGTTCTACTCCGGCTACGCAACCATCAACCCGGACGAGTTCGACTACGTCTGCAAGCTCGATCTCGACCTGCGCCTGCCCCCGCGTTACTTCGAGACCCTGGTCGAGCGCATGCTGGCCAACCCCCGCCTGGGCACCTGCAGCGGCAAGGCCTACCTCGAAAGCGCAGGGGAGCTGATCAGCGAGCGGCACGGCGACGAAAACTCGCTCGGCATGACCAAGTTCTACCGCGTCAGCTGTTTCAAGGAGATCGGCGGTTTTGTGCGCGAGGTCGGCTGGGACGGCATCGACGGCCACAAGTGCCGCATGAAAGGCTGGACAGCGACCAGCTGGGACGAGCCCGACCTGCGCTTCGTGCACTTGCGGGTGATGGGCGCCAGCCACAAAGGCATCTACACCGGGCGCTACCGCCAGGGTTACGGGCAGTACTACATGGGCACCGGCTTCTGGTTTCTGGCTGCCAGCGTGCTGTCGCGCCTGAACCAGAAGCCCTATGTCTTGGGTCAGCTGAGCGTGCTGTGGGGCTGGATCTGGAGCGCCGTGCGAGGCCTGCCGCGCTACAACGACCTGGAATTTCGGCGCTTCCTGCGTGGCTATCAGCGACGTGCTCTCCTGGTGGGTAAAAAGCGTGCAACCGAGGAGTGCGCCAAGAACGCTACCCGCCCATCCGCACGGTAACGCCCCACTGGATGGCAGTTACCACTTGCGACAATTGCGCCGTTTGACGGCCGCAGTCTGCCCAGAAAATGTCAGCCAATTTGCCGCGGGCGACGACGGCACTTGGTGTCATGACGATTCTGGTCACGAAACCGGTCACAACCGCCCGGCATACAACCTGCAGCATCTTGCTGACCGACAGGCCTGCCACGAGCGGAACAGACCATGACAGCAAGCAACAAACATCTGAATCTGACAAAGCTCTGGCTCTCCGTGGCGGCTGTCGCTGTTGTGAGTGGTTGCGGAGGCGCCGGCAACGAAGAGATTTCGGGTTCGCCGATCAGCCCGCCGCCGCCAGTCGGTTCACCCTCCCCCGCGCCCACGCCTCCTGCACCGGCTCCGGCTCCAGCACCAGCACCGGCACCTGCACCGGCTCCGGCTCCGGCTCCTGCACCAGCACCAGCACCCGCACCAGCACCAGCACCAGCACCCGCACCAGCACCAGCACCAGCACCAGCACCAGCACCAGCACCCGCCGGAGCGGTGACGTACTACTTCTCCGACTGCCAGACCGGCGCCGCTGTGGGCTGCCTGCC
>JACMKJ010000366.1 GCA_014380155.1 Rhizobacter sp.
GCCACGCCCCGGTGGCGGGCGCGCTGCTCGCCGCCGCCGGCCTGGTGTGGATGGTGTGGGCCTGGGCCTTGTTTCGTGCGGCGGGCACCCCGGTGCGGCCGAGCGAGACGCCGTTGCAACTGATCGAAGAAGGGCCTTACCGGTTCGGCCGCAACCCGATGTACCTTGGCATCACCACGCTGCTGCTGGGCGCGGCGCTGGGGCTGGGGGCGCCGTTGCTGGCGGTGAGTGCGTTGCTGTTTGCCGCGCTCGTGAACGCGGTTCACGTCCCGGATGAAGAAGCGCAGATGGCGCGTCGCTTTGGTGGCTGGTGGCGCGACTATGCGTCGGGCACACGGCGGTGGTTGTAGCGCTGTCCTTGTGTCAGCATCCCGCCCCATGCACCGCATCTTGTTGATCGACGACGACGAAGACCTCGCGCCGCCGCTGGCCACCTACCTGCAACGTTTCGACCTGCAGCTCGACCACGCCGCGCTGCCCAGCCAGGGCCTGGCGCGGCTGGCGGCGCAGGCGTATGACGCGGTGATTCTGGACGTGATGCTGCCCGAGATGGACGGCTTCGAGGTGTGCCGGCGCATCCGCCACGGCAGCGACATCCCGGTGCTGATGCTCACCGCGCGTGGCGACGTGACCGACCGTGTGGTGGGCCTGGAGCTGGGGGCCGACGACTACCTGCCCAAGCCCTTCGAGCCGCGCGAGCTGGCGGCTCGTTTGCAAACGATTCTGCGGCGCTCGCGCCATGGTGGTGAAGCGAGCCGCCAGCCCAACGGCAAGCTGCTGTTCGATGGGCTTGAGGTCGACCTCTTGCGCCGCGAGGTGCGCCGCCAGGGCGAGCTGCTCGAACTCACCGGCACCGAATTCGAGCTGCTGGTGATGCTGGCGCGCGAGCCGGGGCGTGTGTTCAGCCGCGACGAGATTCTCAACAAGCTGCGTGGCCGCGATGCGGACCTGTTCACCCGCGCGGTCGACATCCTCATCAGCCGCTTGCGCCGCAAGCTGGAGCCGCTGCCGCTGATCAAGACGTTGCGCCACGCGGGCTACACCTTCGCCGGCGTGCCTTTGCCATGAGGGCGCGCATGCGCGCCCATCTGCAGGCGCACAAGCGCTGGCACCAGCGCTTCAGGCACTCGCTGCGCTGGCGGCTGGTGGCGCTGTTTCTGCTGCTCGCCATCGGCACGGTGGTGGTGTTCGTAGGCGGCACCCGCATGGCCTTGACGGGCAGCTTCGACCTGCTGGTGAAGCCACTGCTGTCGGACTACGTGGATCGCCTGGCCACTGAAATCGGCTCGCCGCCTGACGTAGCTCGCGCGCAGGCGCTGGTGGCGCGGCTGCCGGTGTCGGTGCGCATCGACGGCCCTTCGGTGCAGTGGGACTCGCACCCCGACCGCAAGTTCGACAGGGGCTGGACGAACGACAAAGACGGCCAGGGCGACATGCGCGGCATGCTCAGCCGCAGCACCGCCGACGGCCACCGCATCCAGTTCGGCCTGGGCAACGTGATCTGGCGCGAGCGCCACCCCTGGCGAGGGCTGGTGCCGCTGTTCGGCCTGCTGCTGCTCACGCTGCTGGCCTATGCCACGGTGCGGCGTCTGTTCCGCCCGCTCGACGACATACGCGCCGGTGCGCTGCGTTATGGCGAGGGCCGCTTCGACACACCGATCCCGGTGCGCCGCAAAGACGAGCTGGGCGACCTGGCCACGCAAGTGAACAACATGGCCACCGGCCTGCACGGCATGCTGAAGAACCAGCGCGCGCTGCTGCTGGCCATCAGCCACGAGCTGCGCTCACCACTGACCCGCGCGCGGCTCAACGCCGAGCTGTCGGCCGAGAGCAGCGAGCGGCAAGCGCTGCTGCGCGACCTCGCACTGATGGGCGAGCTGATCACCGACCTGCTCGAAGGCGAGCGCCTGGCCGCCGGCCCCGCCGCGCTCAAGCGCGAAGCCACCGACCTCAACACCTTGCTGCGCGAGGTGGTGGCCACCGGCTTTGCGGGCCAGCCCATCCAGGTCTCGCTGGC
>JACMKJ010000027.1 GCA_014380155.1 Rhizobacter sp.
AGAGGGCATGGGCTGGCACGAGTTCGAACGGCTCGCGGCCGAGGGCTTCCGCCAGCGCGGTTACGCCGTCAGCGAAACCGGCGGCGCCGGTGGCCGCGCCGTCGACATGGTGCTCGCGCGCGGCACCGAGCGCTTTCTGGTCGACTGCAAACCCTGGCGCTCGAACGCGGTCGGCGTGGCGCCATTGCGTGAGCTGCATGCGCTGATGTTGTCGCGCCAGGCGGCGGGCGGCTTCGTGCTGAGTTCGGGGGTGTTCACGCCGGAGGCACTGAGCTTCAGCGAGGGCCGCAACATCCACCTGATCGACGGCAGCCGCTTGCGCGACCTGTTGCACACCGGCGAGGAAAAAACGCAGCCGGTGATCATCCGCCGCGACGGGCCGTTTCCAGACACCACGCTGCCGCCTTCGGCCTGGCGCCTGCGCGCCCAGCCGTGCCCCTTGTGTGGCGGGGCGATGGTGGAGCAGCTCCGCTCAAGCGGCCCGCTGGCCGGCCAGCGGGTGCTGAGTTGCGTCCATCACCCCCTGTGCGAGGGCACGCGCGAACTCTGACGCCATAGCGCCCAGCGTGAGCGGCACGAGGCCACGGACAAGGCCATGAACTCGACCAGGCCCCACAAGACGGCGCCGCCGATGGCAAACGCGGAGGCAGCGTGGAGTTTGGGTGACATGGTGGGCCCCGTTGGGTGAACGTGTCTCGACACCGTAGACGCCGGCCATGACGGTTTCATGTCAGCCCGGGCCTGGCTCGCTGGGTGAACTGTCATGTGCACAACGTAGGCTCGGCGTTGCCGTCATGCGTCCGACCCTTCCCCAGCTGATCGATCTGCAAGAGCTTGTCGACCTCGGCGGGCCGCACCTGCAACAGCGCCTGGTGTGCGAGGTGCAGGCCGCTGGCGTGAGCTACCCGGTGCATGCTGTCACGCTCGGCAACCCCAGCCTCGATGTGCCGGCGATCGGCTTTTTTGGTGGCGTGCACGGGCTGGAGCGTATTGGCGCCGAGGTGGTGCTCGCGTTTTTGCGCAGCCTGGTCATGCGCCTGCCCTGGGATGGCGTGTTGCACCGCCAGCTCGAATCGTTGCGCCTGGTGTTCATGCCGGTGGTCAACCCGGCCGGCATGGCGCGCGGCACCCGGGCCAATGCGAGCGGGGTCGACCTGATGCGCAACGCGCCGCTCGACGCGGGGGCCCGCGTGCCCTTCCTGATCGGCGGCCAGCGCCTGAGCGCAGCCTTGCCTTGGTACCGTGGCGCGTTGGGTGCGCCGATGGAGCCGGAGGCCCAGGCGCTGTGCCAGGTGGTCGACGAAGAGCTGCTCAGCCGCCACTTCAGCATGGCGGTGGACTGCCACTCGGGCTTCGGCCTGCGCGACCGCATCTGGTTTCCGCACGCCCACACCAGCGAGCCGATCGCCCATCTTCCGGAGCTGATGGCGCTCAAGGGCATCCTCGACCAGACGCTCACCCACCACCGCTATGTGATCGAGCCCCAAAGCCGCCAGTACCTGACGCACGGCGACCTGTGGGACCACCTCTACCTGCGTGCTTGTGAACAGCCCGGCCGCACCTTCTTGCCGCTGACGCTGGAGATGGGCTCGTGGCTGTGGGTGAAGAAGAACCCGCGTCAGCTGTTTTCACGCCACGGCATCTTCAACCCGCTGATCGAGCACCGCCAGCAGCGGGTGTTGCGCACCCACGTGGGCTGGCTCGACTTCATGGCGCGAGCAGCCTGCAGCCACCGGCGCTGGGCTCCGCTGGACGAGGCGGCGCGCGCTGAACTGCGCGCGCAAGCACTCGCCCACTGGTACGCCGGTTAGGCGAGTACGTCTTCGATCTGCGCCTCGGCCGATGCCAGCGCCTTTTGTTCGGCCTCAGGCCCCATCGCCAGGCCTTCGGCGTAGATGAACTGGACGTCGGTCATGCCCAAAAAGGCCAGCACGGTCTTCAGGTACGGCACCTGGGTGTCGGCCGGGGTGTCGCGGTACAGGCCGCCACGGGCCAGTGCCACGTAGACCTTCTTGCCCTGCAGCAGACCGACCGGGCCCTTGTCGGTGTACTTGAAAGTGACGCCGGTGCGGGCGATGGCGTCGATCCAGTTCTTCAAGGCAGCCGGCACGCCGAAGTTGTACATCGGCACGCCCAGCACCAGCATGTCGGCGGATTGCACTTCAGCGATCAGCACGTCGTCTTGCGCCACGCGGGCGTTTTGGCCGGCGCTGCGCTGGGCGGCCGGGGTGAACAGGGCTTGCAGCGCGGCTTCGTCCAGCGCCGGGTGCGGGGTTCGGCCCAGGTCACGCAAAGTCAGTGCTGACTCTGGGTTGGCGGCCTGCAGGCGCTCGACGATGTCGGCGGCCAAACGAGAAGAGTGCGAGCCCACGGTGCGCGAGCTGGAGTTGATTTGCAGGATGTTCATGGTGGCGTCCTTCAGAGTTCGGTTGCGATGGGGTCAATGTAGTTATCCCGCAAACAATCCGGAAGCCATCGGAATGGATAACATTGTTCCACCCAAGGAACGGTGACCGACATGAACCAGCTCGAACCCAACGACCTGTTGCTCTTTGCCCGCGTGGTCGACGAAGGCAGTTTCAGCCGCGCCGGCGAGCGCCTGGGCCTGCCCAAATCGACCGTATCGCGCCGCATGGCAGCCCTGGAAACCCAGCTGGGTGAGCGTCTGCTTTTGCGTACCACCCGCAAACTTAACCTCACCGACTTCGGCCACAGCGTGCTGGAGCATGCCCGCCACGTGGCCGACGAGGTCGAGGCCGCGGCCTTGTTGGCCCAGCACCGGCAGGTGGAGCCGAGCGGGCGGCTGCGGGTGTCGATGCCGGGCGACTTTGCATCGATGATCCTCGGGCGGGTGCTGGCCGATTTCATCGAGCGCTACCCGTCGATCTCGTTGGAGCTCGATCTGTCGCCACGCCGGGTCGACCTGATCGGTGAAAACTTCGATGTGGCCTTGCGCATGGGCGAGCTGCGCGACGACGCAACGCTTGCCGCCCGGCGCATGGCCACGTTTTCACACGGCCTCTACGCCGCGCCCAGCTACCTGCAAAAGCGCGGCGTGCCGCCCGAGCCCGAGGCGCTGATGGAGCACGACAGCCTGCACATCCTGACGCAAAGCGGCGAGCCCCT
Source organism: Rhizobacter sp. (assembly GCA_014380155.1). Classification (GTDB taxonomy): domain Bacteria; phylum Pseudomonadota; class Gammaproteobacteria; order Burkholderiales; family Burkholderiaceae_C; genus Rhizobacter. The sequence goes on from JACMKJ010000027.1 coordinate 3,127, forward strand.
GGTCTGGCGGCTGACGCGGGACGAGCAGCAGTGGGAGGGCGTGCCGCCGGTGCGGGCGCGCGCCAACTCGCCCGAGCTGCTGACCCGCCTGGCGCTCGGGCGAGTTGGCGCGCGCCCGCACCGGCGGCACGCCCTCCCACTGCTGCTCGCCCCGCGTCAGCCGCCAGACCAGCGGCTCGCCGCTTTGCGTCAGGATGTGCAGGCTGTCGTGCTCCATCAGCGCCTCGGGCTCGGGCGGCACGCCGCGCTTTTGCAGGTAGCTGGGCG
>JACMKJ010000367.1 GCA_014380155.1 Rhizobacter sp.
GCCAGGAAGCGCTCGGTGCCGCGCCGACTCTGCTGGCGCACTGCGTGGGCAGCACGCTGATCGCGCCGCTGCACCGGACCCGCATCGACGCCTACCGCGAGCTCATGCGCGTCAACCTCGACAGCGCGGTGTTCATGCTGCAGGCCTGGATCGCGGCGCTGCAGGGTGCGCCCGGCGCCGCTGTTTTTGCGAGCTCGGTGGTGGCGCGCATCGGTGTGGCGAACCACGAAGCCATTGCCGCGGCCAAGGGCGGTGTCGAAGCCCTGGTGCGCGGCGCGGCGGCCACCTATGCGGCGCAGGGCCTGCGCATCAATGCCGTGGCCCCGGGCATGACCGAGACGCCGATGACAGCCGGCATGTTGAAGCTGGCCGCCATGCGCGAGGGCGCTGCCCGTCAGTACCCGCTGGGCGGCGTGCAAACGGCCGACCAGGTGGCCGACGTGATGGCCTGGTTGCTCGGCGACGGCGCGGCGCGCATCACGGGGCAGGTGATCGCGGTGGACGGCGGCTTCACGACCGTTCGCCCGCTCGTGAAATAGCGTCAGTGGCGCAGATGACGATGACTGGCAATGCAGGCCCCTCTCCCTGGGCCCGGCGGCTGGCCTTAGGCGGGCTGATTCCATTCGTTGGCTTGGCGGCGGCACTGTGGGTGGTGCCGGCGGAAATGCCGCTGGCCAGGCAGGCCCTGCCGGCTGCACTGCTGGGCTATGGCGCGACCATCTCCAGCTTTCTGGGGGCCATCCATTGGGGTTTGGTGATGCGTGATGGGCCCGCCCAGCCCGTGTCTTCGCTGCTGTGGGGCGTGGTGCCGAGCTTGTTGGCCTGGGTGGCGCTGCTGTTAGGCCAGGCACCGGGGCTGTTGCTGGTGGCGGCCGTGTTGTGGGCTTGTTTCGTGGTCGATCGGGTGCTGTATCCGCGCTACCAGCTGGACGCCTGGCTGCCCATGCGGTGGCGGTTGTCTGTGCTGGCCAGTCTCAGCTGCGTGGCCGGCGCAGCGGCGCTGCTGCGCTAGCGCAGCGATGGTTGCCACCCACCGCTGATGTGGGCGGTTCCGCGCGCGGTCGAAGGCGCGCGGTAGGTGGGGCACCACCGGACGAGACATGCCTCCAGCTCATGAGCTCCGCAGGGCTTGGCCAGGCTGCCATTCAGGCCATGCGCTGCCAGTGTGTCTGCAGCCACTGCGGTGCTGGAGTACGCGAGGACAGGGACTGGCGGGCGCGAACCTTGGGCCTCGAAGCGCCGGATCGCCGAGGTGGCGCGCAGACCGTCGAGGATCGGCATTTGCAGGTCCATCAGGATCAGGTCGAAGTGCAGTTCACAAGCCAACGCCACCGCTTCGCCGCCATCGGCTGCGAGCAGCGGCACGATGCCCCGCGACTCCATCAGCGCCGAGATGACCATCAGGTTCACCAGGTCGTCATCGACCACCAGCACACGCGCCGAGCCGTAGAAATCCGCATGGGGCCTGGCGGGTTCGGTCGGAAGCCCTTCGTTCGCTTGCCCGAACTCGCCTGACCCACCCTGCAACCACGACCTGAGGGTGCCTAACAAGCCGCGCGGGGCATGGAGTCGTCCTGGGGCTGGCGTAGCGCTCATGAAGGAACCTCCGCGGCGAGAGCCGATCACCGAGAGTGGCATCGCCCGCAAAGCTTGTCTGTTCGGTACCGCACGCAAGCTTGGCGCATGGTCAAGGGCGTCAGTCTGTGTGGCAGCGCACAGTCAGTGCAGGTCTCGGCTCCGATGATCGCAAGGCGGATGCTGCTCACACAGAGCGAGCGCCCCCAGCGCCCCCCTTTTGCAGGAACCGTCCATGAAATTCAGCGCCTTCATCAAGGACAACCTGGACGAGATCGTCGCGGACTGGGAAGCCTTCGCCCGGAAGTTGCCGGCGGGCCAGACGATGACGGACCTCGCGCTGCGCGACCACAGCCGGGAGATCCTGCTGGCCATCGTCGCCGACCTCGAGCTTCGACACTCCGACGAGGAGCGCGCCGAGCAGGCGAAAGACATCGTTCCCACCGAAGCATCCACCACCAGCGCGGCGGCAGAGCACGGTGCGCTGCGGCAGCTGGCCGGTTTTGACCTGGTGCAACTGTTTGCCGAGTTTCGTGCCTTGCGGGCCAGCGTCATGGCGTTCTGGCACCGCTCTGAAGGGGCCGAGGCGGGGCCCTCGGCGATCGAAGAGATCATGCGATTCAACGAAGGCATGGACAAGGCACTGGCCCACTCGGTGCATCGTTACTCCAGTGAAGTCGGCGCCTCGCGCGACATGTTTCTCGCTGTGCTCGGCCATGATCTGCGCAGCCCGCTGATGGGCATCGGCATGTCTGCGGCGCTGCTCGCCAAGCCCGGCCTGTCGGATGCAACCCGGCAACAGGCGGCTGCGCGCATCAAGCGCGCCTCGCTGGACATGACCCGCCTGATCACCGACCTGCTGGAGTACACGCGCACGCGCCTGGGCGCCGGCATTCCGGTCGAGCTGGCAGCCTGCGATCTGGGCCCGGTGTGCGAGGCCTCGCTCGAGGACATTCGCGCTGGCAACCCCACGCAGGAGTTCGTGCAGCGCTTTGCCGGCGACCTGAGTCTGCGGGCCGACGCGGCGCGCATGCAGCAGGCGCTTTCAAACCTGCTGAGCAATGCGGTCCAGCATGGCAACCGGCGTTCACCGGTTTCGCTCACAGCCGACGGTGACGCCGATGCCGTCGTTCTGAAGGTCTGCAATTCGGGCGATCCGATTCCGCCGGACGCCTTGCATGTGATTTTCGAGCCCCTGGTTCAGGCGCCGAACGCCAGCTCACAAGCGCAGGAACGCTCCAAGACGAGCCTGGGACTGGGCCTGTTCATCGTGCGCGAGATCGTGCTCGCTCACCGCGGCACGATCACGGTGGAGTCTTCGCTCGAAGCGGGCACGGTGTTCATGATCCGTTTGCCGCGCGTCCCGGGTTGAACGCCATTTCGGGCCTGTCTGTCGGACGCGGCTGATGCCTGCGCAGGCGCAGATCCCACTGCTGGTTTGCGGGCTTTCGGGTCGAAATCTCCGAAAGCGAATCGCGTTGACAGCATCAACGCGGACGGCGCATTGGCCTACGCAAAAACCTCATCACCGACGACTGAAGACCTCGTCGGTGCAATTCAACATGCCTCTCACTGTCGCCGCAACGTGCCTCATCCAACCTCTCACCCAGGATCGCTCCCATGAAGAAAACCCCAACCACGCCTCCCGCCAAGGTCGCTGCCAAGGCGGCCGCACGCAAGACCAGCGGGCGCCCCGCCAACCCCGGCTCTCGCACCGCTGATGACCCGCTCGCCCGACAGGCTGCGGACGTGCAAGCGTTGGTCGCTTCGTTGCCCTACAACGCCAACAAGGCGTTGGAGTACGGCCGCCTCAACGCAACGACGCCGCCCGTGGGCCTCACGACCAAGCCGCCGTCGCAGGCGGCAACGGCCAGCACCTTGAGCGAAGCCAACCCGTCGAACAAGACCGGGAACGCTGGCCCTCCCGGTGTGTGCCCGGCGGGCCATCTCGAGCGCGTGCGCGCCGATGGCTCTGCTCAGGTGCTCACCACCAACCAGGGCGTGGCCATTGCCGACAACCAGCACTCACTGAAGGCGGGGCTGCGCGGCCCGGCCTTGCTGGAAGATTTCATCTTGCGCGAGAAGATCACCCACTTCGACCACGAGCGCATCCCTGAACGCATCGTCCACGCGCGTGGCTCGGCGGCTCACGGTTATTTCGAAGCCTATGAGTCGCTGGCTCCGATCACCCGGGCCGCTCCGTTCGCCGCCGCCGGTAAACAGACGCCGGTCTTCGTGAGGTTCTCGACCGTGGCCGGAGAGCGTGGTTCGGTCGACACCGCACGCGACGTGCGCGGCTTCGCGGTGAAGTTCTACACCGACGAAGGCAACTGGGATCTGGTGGGCAACAACATGCCGGTGTTCTTCATCCAGGACGCGATGAAGTTCCCTGACCTCGTACACGCCGTCAAACCCGAGCCGCACAACGCGATTCCCCAGGCGGCCTCGGCGCACGACACGTTCTGGGACTTCGTTTCGCTGATGCCTGAATCCACCCACATGCTGATGTGGGTGATGTCGGATCGCGGCATCCCGCGCAGCTACCGGATGATGCAGGGCTTTGGTGTGCACACCTTCCGCCTGGTCAACGCCGACGGCGAGTCGCGCTTCGTCAAGTTCCACTGGAAGCCCTTGCTCGGAACCCATTCGCTGGTGTGGGACGAGGCCGTGAAGATCTCAGGCGCCGACCCCGACTTCCATCGGCGTGACCTGTGGGAGGCCATCGAATCGGGCGAGTACCCCGAATGGGAATTGGGCCTGCAGGTCTTCACCGAAGAGCAGGCCGATGCGTTCAGCTTCGACGTGCTCGACGCGACCAAGCTGATCCCCGAAGAGCTGGTGCCCGTGATGCCGGTGGGGCGCATGGTGCTGAACCGAAACCCTGACAACTTCTTTGCCGAAACAGAGCAGGTGGCGTTTTGCACCGCGCACGTGGTGCCCGGTATTGACTTCAGCAACGACCCGCTGTTGGCGGGGCGCATCCACTCGTATGTGGACACGCAGCTGACCCGGCTCGGTGGGCCCAACTTCCACGAGATTCCGATCAATGCGCCGCTCGCCCCGGTGCACAACAACCAGCGTGATGGCCTGCACCGGCAAGCCGTTCACCGCGGCCGTGTGGCCTACGAGCCCAACTCACTTGGCGGCGGCTGCCCCTTCCAGGCCGGCTCCGCCACGGGCTTCGTCTCGTTTCCGCAGCCGATGCAAGAAGACAAGGTGCGAGGCAAGCCCGAAAAGTTTGCCGACCACTACACCCAGGCCCGGCTGTTCTTCGACAGCCAGACACCGGTGGAGAAGGATCACATCATTGGTGCCTTCCGCTTCGAGCTGAGCAAGCTGACCGTGCCCGCCATCCGCGAGCGCATGCTGGCCTCGCTGGCCAATGTCTCCGACGAACTGGTCGCCGGCGTGGCGGGCGGGCTCGGCATGAAGGTGCCACCGGCCATGCCACGCGCGTTGGAGAAGCCGACCAAGCCGGAGGTGACCGCGTCGCCGGCCTTGTCTTTGATGGCGCTGCCGGGTGATGGTGGGGTGCGCACGCGCAAGGTCGCGATCCTGCTCGCCAATGGCGTGATCGGGGAGCCACTCGTGGCGATGCAGGAGGCGCTGATGAACGCAGGCGCCGTGCCGGTGCTCATCGCCCCCAGGCTGGGGGCGGTGACCGCCGAAGACGGCACCCGTTTCGACCCGGCAGGCTCGTTGGAGAACTCACCCTCGGTGCTGTTCGATGCCGTGGTGCTGCCCGATGGCGAGGCCTGCGTGACCACCCTCGCGCGCCTGGGCCAGGCCCGAGAGTTCGTCATCAACCAGTACCGCCACTGCAAGCCCATGCTGGTGCTGGGCGCGTCGAAGTCGATGCTCGACCTCTGTGCCATCTCCACCCAGCTTCCCAGCGGCGAACAGGACCCCGGGATCGTGGTGGGGGCGCCCGGTGCCGACATCAACGACACGCTCTCTAGCTTCATCGAAGCGGTGGCTTTGCATCGCCACCCGTGGCGTGAGCTCGACCCGCCGCCGGTCTGAGGTTTTGCGCCTGTCCCCACATGAGGGCCCGCGACATCCGGGGCCCGAGTTCTTCTTTCATCCCATGCTGACCACTTCCGACTTCACCGTTCGCACAACGTCTTTCTTGCAGCAGCGCTTGACCGAATTCATCACCGCTCGATCGTTTCCGTGCGTAGGCGCGAAATCGGCACTGCACCGCGATCGCATGCGGTTTGTTGAACATCAGGCGCTCGGCGATCACCGAAACGCGGAGCAGCTGTGCGATCAATTGGTCGCGTTCTCTGCAGAGTTTCCCGCGCCGGGCGACACACCGGTGAGCCTGGTGGCCATGTTTCGCCGACAGGTGCCGGATGAAGTGGCATTCGAGGCAGCCATGTGGGGCCATCTTCAGGCGATGCACGAATACGATCGAACCCAATTTGATTGGGACGAATCCGTGGGAAGCGATCCATCGTTGAGCGACTTTTCCATGAGCATCGGTGGCAGAGCCTTCTTCGTGGTGGGGCTTCACCCGACGGCGTCGAGGCTGTCTCGGCAGGCTCCGTTTCCATGCCTGGTTTTCAACTTCCACGATCAGTTCGAGAGCCTCAAGGCTTCTGGCAAGTACCAGACGATGCAGGCCGCAATTCGAACCCGCGACCTGGCCCTGCAAGGAAGCATCAACCCCGTGCTGTCGCGGTTCGGCGAGGCCTCTGAAGCCCGCCAGTACGCCGGGCGTGCAGTGGGCAAGGAGTGGCAATGCCCCTTCCACGCCGGAAAGGCCGATCGTGCATAGAACGAACCAGGGCGCCATGCGAATTGCGCCGCAATCGGGCACAGCGTTCAAGCTTCGCCGCAGCGAAGTCTTGCGCATCACCGACCCCTTTGGCGAACAAGTGGCTGACTTGTTTGCGTTCAAGGACGGTGAGCCGGCGTGCAGCCTGTCGTCGGGCCGCAGCATCGATTACGCGTCGAAGATCTATCTGACAACCGGCGATGTTCTGTACTCGAACGACAGTCGACGCATGTTCACGATCGTCGACGACACGGTGGGTCGTCATGACTTCTTGCTCACGCCCTGCAGCCAACGCATGTTCGAGATCTTGTACGGCCACCAGGGTCACCACCCGAGCTGTTTCGAGAATCTCTGCCTGTCCTTTGCGCAGTTCGGCATTCGGCCGGAGCAGATCAGCACCACGTTCAATGTTTTCATGAACGTCAAAGTGAGCGGGCAGGGCACCGTGGAGGTGGCCGTTCCGACGTCTCGGGCCGGTGATTACATCGAGCTTCGGGCAGACATGGACATGATGTGCGCTCTCACCTCTTGCTCTGCCGAACAATCCAACAACGGCCGCTTCAAGCCGATTGATTACGAGATCCTCACGCGCTCTTGCGCGGAGCGATGAGCAGGGCCCTTCACGGCCGCCAATTCTGGGTGCGGCCACGATGGTCTTTTCATCCAGGCCTCTTGAATTGGGTCAAATATGCTCCAATTGGAATCTAATTGGATTCCAAAAGGATGTTATGGCCACCGAATTGACCGAACCCAGGCAACGTGCCGGCGAGACCGAAAAGATGACCGTCAACGTGGGCGTGGTCGACCTTGGCCACGTCGACCTGCTGGTGCAGGAAGGCTTCTATTCGAATCGTTCGGATCTCATCAGAACAGCGCTTCGCAACCAGCTTGCGCTGCATGCCGACACCCTCAAGCAGACGCTGGCGCGCCGAACGCTGATGGTCGGCCTGCAGCACTACAGCCGCGCCGACCTCGAGCGCACGGTGACCGCAGGCGAGCGCCTGCAGGTGCAGGTGGTCGGCCTCGCGCGCATCGCCGATGACGTAACACCCGAGTTGGCAAGCGCAGCCATTGAATCTGTCACGGTCCTGGGCGCATTCCAGGCCAGCCCTGCGGTGCGACGGGCCTTGTCCGGCCGCATCCATTGAACTCCTCCTTCAAGAAACGAAAGAAGCTCATGCAACCCACTTTCAACGCCCGTGCGCCGACATTCAACGCCGACGCCATCAACAACACGATCCAGCGTGCGCTCGCGTCGGCCGGTCTCGACACCTCCTCGGGCCCGATGCGAAACGTCACCGAGACCATCCAGCGTGCCCTTGCATCGGCAGGCTTGGCCGGCACCGAGGCCGCCCCGATGTCGCCCGGGTCGGTGATCGATGTCGACGCCCGCGTGGTCGACGTCGACCACACCGATGGAGAGGCAGCTCCGCACAGGCGCCCATCGACCGATGAGGTAGGGGCCCCGGGCAGCTTCGAAACGCATCAGTTCAGCAACCAGGCCGGTGCCCGCGCCTACAAGCTCTACATCCCGGCAGGCGTTTGCGAAGCGCCACGGCCCGTGGTGGTGATGCTGCACGGCTGCACCCAGTCGGCAGACGACTTCGCTGCCGGAACGCAGATGAACCGCCTAGCCGACGAACGCGGCTTTCTCGTGGTGTACCCCGAGCAGGCTGCGAACGCGAACCTGTCGAAATGCTGGAACTGGTTCAAGCAGCAGGATCAGCTGCGGGGCACCGGTGAGCCCTCGTTGATCGCGGGCATCGTGCGCGAGGTGGCGACGCGCCACGACGCCGATCTGTGCCGGGTCTTCGTCGCCGGCTTGTCGGCGGGTGCGGCCATGGCCGTCGTCCTGGGCGAAACCTACCCCGAGCTCTTTGCAGGGGTCGGTGTGCATTCCGGCTTGCCCTATGGCAGCGCACACGATATTGCCTCGGCAATGTCTGTCATGAAAGGAGGCCGCAGCGGGCTCGCGCGCCCAAAGGGCATGCCGAGCGCTGCCTCGCCCAAGAACGTCGTGCATCCAGTGCCGACGATCGTTTTTCACGGCGACCGTGACCACACCGTGCAACAGACCAACGGCTCGGAGATCGTCAAGCAGGCCCACGACGCTCACCTCGCTCAGGCGGGTGAAGTGACGTTTGCCACCAGCACGCAGGCTGGCAAGGCGCCCGGTGGCCGGCGCTACAGCCGCACCGTGTACAGCAACGGGGACGGGCACGCACAGATCGAGTCGTGGGTCTTGCAGGGCGCAGGCCATGCCTGGTCGGGTGGAGATCCCCGAGGCTCTTACACCGACCACACGGGGCCGGACGCGTCGGCCGAAATGGTTCGCTTCTTTCTGGCCCTGCCGCGCGCGGGTTCGGCCTGAACCTCTGCCGACCATGGCCACGCACCCACGCAGCGGGATGGTCAGCGTCAGGGGTGCGCGCGAGCACAACCTGAAGAATGTGGATGTCGACGTTCCGCGTGATGCGCTGGTGGTCTTCACCGGTGTCTCGGGTTCCGGCAAATCATCGCTGGCCTTCGGCACCATCTATGCCGAGGCGCAGCGGCGCTATTTCGAATCGGTCTCGCCCTACGCCAGACGCCTGATCGACCAGGTGGGCGTGCCCGACGTCGATTCGATCGACGGGCTGCCCCCTGCGGTCTCGCTTCAGCAACAGCGCGGCACGCCGAACGCGCGCTCGTCGGTGGGGAGCGTCACAACCCTCTCAAGCCTGATCCGCATGCTGTATTCGCGCGCCGGGAGCTACCCGGCGCGCCAGCCGATGCTCTACGCCGAAGACTTCTCGCCGAACACCGCACAAGGTGCCTGCCCCGAGTGCCATGGCCTGGGCCGCGTGTTTGAAGTCAGCGAGCGAACCATGGTGCCCGACGACACGTTGACCATCCGCGAGCGTGCCGTCGCGGCCTGGCCCACGGCGTGGCAGGGCCAGAACCTGCGCGACATCCTCGTGACGCTGGGGTACGACGTCGACCGGCCCTGGAAGCAGCTGCCGAAGAAAGACCGCGACTGGATCCTGTTCACCGATGAACAGCCCACCGTGCCCGTGTACGCCGGTTTCACGCCAGCAGAAACGCGAGCCGCGCTGCGGCGCAAGGCCGAGCCGAGCTACCAAGGCACCTTCATCGGCGCGCGCAAGCATGTGCTGCACACCTTTGCGACCTCGCAGAGCGCGTTGATGAAGAAGAGGGCGTCTCGCTTCATGCTGGGCAGCGCCTGCCCGCTTTGCGATGGCAAGCGGCTGAAGCGCGAAGCGCTCGCCGTCAAGTTCGCAGGGCTCGACATTGGTGAGCTGTCGCAGATGACGCTCGACCAGATGGCGCGGGCACTCGAGCCCGCGTCGCGTGGCGAGTTCGGCCCCAGCGCGGCGTTGGAGGGCTTGTCCACCCTGAGCCGGACCCGTGCGCAGCAAGACACGGCCCGGCGGGTTGCCGCCGGTGGCTCCGCGCACAGCACGGCGAACGATGCGCGGCGAACCGCCAACCTGTCGAAAGAAAAGCGCATCGCCGCACAGCGCATTGCGTCCGACGTGCTGGCGCGGCTGGCCTCGCTGCAGCAGTTGGGCCTCGGCTATCTCTCGCTCGACCGGAGCACGCCGACGCTTTCACCCGGTGAGCTGCAGCGTTTGCGGCTGGCCACGCAGATTCGCTCGAACCTGTTTGGCGTGGTCTATGTGCTCGATGAGCCGTCGGCCGGGCTGCACCCGGCCGACAACGAGGCCTTGATGCAGTCGCTCGAAGAGCTCAAACAATCTGGCAACTCCATCTTCGTGGTGGAGCACGACCTCGACGTGATGCGGCGTGCCGACTGGTTGGTCGATGTGGGCCCCGATGCGGGCGAGCTGGGTGGGCAGGTGCTCTACAGCGGCCCGCCGGATGGACTGCGGCGGGTCGCGAACTCCCACACCGCGCGCTATTTGTTTGCGGCGAATCCGGTCACGGCCCGGGTTCCTCGTCAACCCCAAGCGTGGCTGGAGTTGCGCGGCATCACGCTCAACAACCTGAAGGGCGTTGACGCGAGGTTTCCGCTGCAGGCGCTGACGGGGGTGTCCGGCGTGTCTGGTTCCGGCAAGTCGAGTTTGGTCACCCAGGCGCTGGTTGGCCTGGTGCAGGAGCACCTGGGCAGCGAGCCAGCCGTGGAGGACACCGACCCGGAGGCAGGGCAGTTGGAAGTGAGCCTGCGAACGGGTGGCCGCATCCATTCGGGCATGGACGGAATCAAGCGGCTGGTGCAGGTCGATCAGAAGCCCATCGGCCGCACGCCTCGCTCGAACCTGGCCACCTACACCGGCCTGTTCGATCACGTGCGCAAGTTGTTCGCTCAAACCCCCGCCGCCCGCTCGCGCAAGTACGACGCCGGGCGCTTCTCGTTCAACGTCGCCAAGGGCCGCTGTGACACCTGCGAGGGCGAAGGCTTCGTCTCCGTCGAGCTGCTCTTCATGCCCAGCGTGTACGCACCTTGCCCGAGCTGCCACGGCGCGAGGTTCAACGAAGCGACGCTGAAAATCCTGTGGCGTGGCAAGAGCATCGCCGACGTGCTGGGCATGACGGTCGACGAGGCCAACAACTTCTTTGTGGACGAGCCGGTGGTGACCAGGCCACTGAGCCTGCTGCGCGATATCGGCCTCGGCTACCTGCGCCTGGGCCAGCCCGCCACCGAACTCTCGGGCGGTGAGGCGCAGCGCATCAAGCTGGCGACCGAGCTGCAGCGGGCCCAGCGCGGCGACGCGCTCTATGTGCTGGATGAACCCACCTCAGGGCTGCACGCCCTGGATGTCGACAGGCTGATGGCGCAGCTCGAGCACCTGGTGAACGTCGGCAACACCGTCATCGTGGTGGAGCACGACCTCAAGGTGATTGCCGCCTGCGACTGGCTCATCGACATGGGCCCGGGCGGCGGAGACGCGGGCGGCCAGATGGTCGCGAGCGGAACGCCGAGCGAGGTGGCAAGCCATACCAAGAGCCGTACGGCCGCGTACCTGAGGCGGGCAGGGGGTCAGCGCTGACCCTCAGAGTTGAGAGCTGAGCAGGCTGGCAAACCAGTCGGTGATCTTTTCTCGCACTGGCCTGTTGGCCCACATCTCGAGGCTGACCTGGCGCGAGCGTGCGAGGTCTTGCTCGAACACCGCGGTCTGCTCCGCGGCCACGGTGGCGTCGAGGATGTTGAGCGTGGCCTCGGCGTTGAGCCGGAACGAGCGGTTGTCGAAGTTGGTGGACCCCATCGACACCAGCAAGCCGTCGATGATCAACACCTTGCAATGGAACATCGTGGGTTGGTACTCCGCGATGAGGGCGCCCGCTTCGAGCAGCAGGCCCCACTGGGCGCGCGATGCGCTCTTGACCGTTTCGCTGTCCATGTGTTCGCCCGGCACGATGATGCGCAGCTTGACACCACGCTTCATCGCCGCCAGCAAGGCCTCGCGGGTCAGGTCGTCGGGCACGAAGTAGGCGGCCGAGAGATCGATCGTGCGCACGGCGGAGGCGATCGAAAACAAGTACATCAACTGCATGCTGTCGCTGCCCCCGGTGGGCGAGCTGCTGAACATCTGCGCGCGGGATTCACCGCGGGCTGTGAGCTCCGGAAAGTAGGCCTCGCCATGGAGCAGCTCGCCTGTCACCGTGATCCAGTTGTCCATGAAGACGGCCTGGAGCTGGGCCACTACCGGCCCTTGGATCTGCACATGCGTGTCTCGCCAGTGGTTCGGATCCTGGGCATGGCCGGTCCATTCCTCGGCGATGCCGACACCACCGGTGAAACCGACGACGCCGTCGACCACCAGCAGCTTGCGGTGGGTGCGGTTGTTCATGCGCCCCAGGTCATACCAATGAGGTGGATGAAACTTCTTGATCTGCACACCCGCAGCCTTCATGTCGTCTAGCAAGGCCTCGTCCATCTTGCCGCTGCCCACCCAATCGAGCAGAACATGGGTGCGCACTCCACGGCGGGCTGCGGCACTGAGGGCCGATGCAAACTTGCGGCCGATGTCACCTGACCAGTAGATGTAGGTCTCGAAGGTGATCGAGCGGCGCGCGCCATCGATAGCGCCCAGCATCGCAGGAAAGATGGCGTCGCCGTTCAACAGAACGGTGGGCTGGTTGCCCGTAAGGAAAGGAGGCCCCAACAAGACGCCCAACTCGTTGGCAAATCGCGGGTCTTCCAACGCGTAGGTGTGAGCAACACGCCGGTCGAGCTTCTTCTCGCCGGTCATGAAATTGGCAGCGATCACGGCGAACAAGCCGGCGACCACGCAGCCGGCGATGAATGCGCTCACCACGCCGGTGCGTCCGGGCTTGGTATTCACAGGAGCGTCGGGGTGAAACGAGCTCGGAGCTCGTGATAGTGCGTGGGATCGAGATGCGAATTCATGGCTGCGCTCCAACAGGGTTGAAGCGTCAGCCTAGCAACCACAGCTTCGAAAATCTGTAGGACACCGGCGTGTTTTTGGCTTCACGTCGCCCATGGCATCTGGGCCTACGAGCTCCGTCAGGCGTTTCTGACAGACCGCCCGCAGCGTATTGCCTAGCCTCGGGCATCTGCTCTCTCCTGTGATCAAAAGGAAGCACCATGTCCATTGACGCCAAACCCGCCATCGGCAAAAACGGTGCCCGACTCGGCGTGCTGGAAGACAGCGCCGATCAAGAGTATTTGCTTCGCGAGCATGCCGAGCAACTGGGCGTCACGGTCGAAGAGCTGGCGATTGCGCTCGAGCAGCTTGCACTTCAAACCGAGGTCGTCTTGCACCGCTTGCGGGGCTTACCCACGCACTGATCCATCCGCATCGGCACGGCAGGCTGGTCCGTTTCCAAGACCCTTCAGCGCACCGTGCCTAGCAAGAAGCTGGTCAACCTCATTGAGATCGCCCGCGTTGAACGACTCACCAAAGCAAACAATGGGTTGGTCGACCATGCCACAGCACGTTCATCACGGGGCTCCTTGCAAGCTGGCGAAGCGCAGCCGTTTTCAACAGCTCACTCCTCTCGTATGCGCGCTTGCTGTGGGGGTCGCTGCGGCGATGCCCTGTGCGGCCACGGAGGTGGAAATTGTTGGAACGGGCACCTTCAAGCCGTTGCCATCAGATCGACTGGCGAAGCTGCCGCAAGGAGCGGTGTTCTCTCAGGCAGATCTTTCTTCCGGGGCGGTGTCGTTTCGCGTGCGCTATGAAGACAGCACGCCAGACGCCGACCCAGACTTCTACGTTGGCCGCTATGGCCGCGCGATTCGTGCGGTTCAACTGACCGTGGGTTCAACCACGATTGCCTTGCCTCCCGAAAACGTCGAACTGGTCGTAAGCGACGGCGGTTTTGGCTTTCCTGACCGCGAATCCGTGAGAGTGAAATCGTGGTTGGCGACAGCTGCTGGGGTCGTGCGCTTCAGCTGGGTTCAAAGCAACCAGGCGCCAGATCGCAAAGACCTGCGCGGCGCGCCGGGTTCATTGTCGGGCGATGCACTTCCGGAGCATTCAGTTCTCGCCAACCTCGCGACCTCGAGCCGCTTCGACAAATTCATCGTTCTCGAGTTGAGTGCTCCGGCCGATGTGCAGCCACTTGTCTACGTCAGCTCATCGCAGGTCTCGGCGGTTGCCACGACCGGCCATGCGAAGTAAAGGGTCAGCGATGAGAACTCAGGTGTTTGTGCTTCCCCTGCGCCGTGCAGCCGCGGCCCTTTGTCTCGCCGTGGTCGCTGGTGTTGCCGGTTGTGGCGGTGGCGCCGAAGTCGATGTCGTGGTCGTGGCGCCGCCACCAGCACCCATTGCGGGCCTGGATCTCGTGCTGACACGCGTCGGCCCCGAGGCCGTTCAGGTCGACTGGAGCGACGACCCAGAGGCTGCGAGCTTCGTGGTGCGGCGCAACGGCCGCACGCTTGCGCAGGTGGATGCGCTCAGCCTGATCGACGCGTCGGTTCAGTTCGATGGCTACTACTGCTACGACGTCGCTGGCTTCGACCGGGCAGGCGAGCTTGTGTCAGCCAGCGACACCGCCTGCATCACCATTTTTCCTTGAAGGGCTCCGGGTCCCTGCTGAATCGCCCTTTGCGTTTGGCGCTGCAGGAGCATCACTAGAATGCCCGCCATGCGCCGCTGGATTGCCCTTTTCCTCGTGATGTTCCTCCTCCCCTGGCAGGCCGTGGCTTGGGCCTCGACCTCTCTGACCCGGGACGGCGGCGCCGATGAACGCCATGCGGTGGCGCACTGGTCTGGCGAGGCTCACCATCACCATACTGATCATGACGGCGACATACATCAGGACGATTCGGAAGAATCCATCCAGCACGTCGTCCACACTGATGCACACCTCAACCCCGTCGGGGTGTTGCCCCTGAGCATCGATTGGGTGGCCGTGGCCGCTCAGGCCATCGATACCGGCATCTACCAGAGCCAACCACTCGCACCCCCGTTCCTCGAAGGACCACGACGACCTCCCAGGTTGTCTTGCTGATCCCCTGATCGGCCCGGCGCACGCAGTAGCGCGCCGGAACTTTGTGGTCGCAGCTGCCCGCAGCTGCATGTGCGGCGAACTCGAACTTGAACACTCATCGTTGGGCTGCGCCTTGGCTTCTTGCTGGCGCAACGGCCTGTGCCTCCGTCATGGCACAAATCAACCCACCGCCTGCCGTTGCGGCGCTCGGCCCTTCCTTGGCGCAGGCCGTGGAGGCCGCGTGGCAGCGCGCTGTCGCTTCGCAAGAGGCGCGGGGCCAGGAACAGGTCGCGATGGCGAGGCAGTTCGCCGCGTCGGCCTGGACGCCCAAGGCACCCAGCGTGGAAGCGGCACGACGCAACGGCCGGTTCGATGCCAGCGAAACCGAAGTCGGCATCTCCGTGCCGCTCTGGGTGCCCGGCCAGCGCTCGGCACTGCAAAGTGCTGCCAGCGTCGAACTTGCGGTGGCGCGCGCAGCGCAGCGCGCCGCTCGCTGGCGCGTCTCGGGTGAGGTGCGCGAGGCGGCCTGGGCGTTGACGGCGCTCGACGCCGAGCTTGCTGCCGCGCGAGAACAACTGCGTCACCTTCAATCGCTGAGCGTGGACGTCGACCGCCGAGTCCGTGCGGGGGACCTGGCTCGAGCCGATGCGCTCTTCGCTCGCGCCGAGGCGCTGAACGCCGAGGCCGCCATGAATGATCTGCAGCAACGCACGGCCCACGCTGCGGCGCAATGGGAGGTGTTGACCGGCCTCACTGTGGTGGGTGACCCGAACGAGCCCACGACGCTGACCTCCGCCCCCGATCATCCCGAACTGGCGCTGGCCGAGCGCGAAGCCGAGCGGGCACAGGCCAGCCTCGAGAGCCACCGCCGATCAAGACGTGATTCGCCCGAGGTGGCGGTGAGCTGGAAGCAGGAACGCCCTGGCGACCAGCAGGCACGCCAGGACAGTGTGGGCATTGCCCTGCGTGTTCCATTCGGCACCGATGCCGAACGCAGCCCCCAGGAGGCCGTGGCGCTGGCTGCGGTGGAAACCGCCCGCATTCACTCGGAGCGCCTGGTGCAACGTCATGCCATTGAGTTGCGCACGGCTCGCCAAGCCGTCGTGTCGGCCGAGCAGCAACTTGCCAGTGCGCAGGCGCGATCCGAACTTCTGCAAGAACGAGCCCAGCTGCTGGACAAATCGTTTCGCGCCGGCGAGACAGCCTTGCCCGACTTGCTGCGTGCGCTGGACGTCAACTCACAAGCCGTCGGCGCCTTGGCCCGGCAACGCGCCGCGCTCGGGTTCGCGCGCGCTCGACTTCAACAATCCCTCGGGGTCACACCATGAATCTCATCGCACGTGCGTCGCGCACGCTCACCAAGTTGCTGTGCCTGATGGCCCTGGCCTCGCCTGCCCTCTCTGCGCCCGGCGCACATGGCCCGAACGGCGAGCACCTTGATGGGCCGGCAAGCGCTGCTGGCAACACCGATGCTGCGCCCAAGATGGAAGCCCAGTCAGAAGATTTCGAGCTGGTGGCCACGCTAAGTGGTGGCGAGCTGTCGATCCTGATCGACCGTTATCAGACCAATGAGCCCGTCCTCGACGCGAAGGTGGAACTCGAGTCCGGCGGGCTCAAGGCTGTCGCCAAATTCCACGCCGACCATGGTGACTATGCGGTCGATGACTCCGCCCTGCTCAAGGCCTTGGGCCAGCCAGGCGCCCATCCGCTCGTCATCACCTTGATCGCCGGCAAGGAGAGTGATTTGCTGGAAGGCACCCTCAACGTCACAGCAGCAGATGACAACCATGGACACGCTCAGGAGCACGGCGGTTGGACACGCTTGGCGTGGATCGCCGGCACCTTGGCGCTGCT
This sequence comes from Rhizobacter sp., assembly GCA_014380155.1. GTDB lineage: Bacteria > Pseudomonadota > Gammaproteobacteria > Burkholderiales > Burkholderiaceae_C > Rhizobacter. The sequence continues at coordinate 16,631 of JACMKJ010000367.1, forward strand.
CGGCGTCGGTGCCCTTCTTTGGCAACGGCGTCGCGGCCGACAGGCCCAGCTGGAGGTGTCGCCATGAGTCGCTTGTCTTACGCGAGAACCGCTGCGGCGCTGCTGTGGGTCAGCGGTTTCTTCGCCGGTTTTGCCCAAGCCGCGCCGGGCGCGCATGGCCCCAATGGTGAACACCTCGATGGGCCGAGCGGAACGTCTCGCGCATCGAGTTTGATGCGACTGCCCGATGGCAGCGTCAATGCGCCGAAGCTCGCGCAGCGCCGCATGGGCATACGCACGCAGCTGGCGCCCGTGACCGCCGCTGCTGCAAGCGTGCAGTTGCCCGGCCAGGTGGTCGTCGATCCCAACGCCGGCGGCCGGGTGCAGGCGGTCCATGGTGGGCGAATTGAACCCGGACCGAAGGGCTTGCCCGTGGCCGGCGAGGCGGTGCGCAAGGGCCAGGTTCTGGCCTACCTGCGACACCACGCGGAACCTTTCGCTGAAGCCAACCAGCGGTCAGAGGCCTCCGAGCTCCGTGCGAGCAGGATCACCGCGGAGCAGCGCGTGAAGCGTCTCGAATCGCTCGAAGGGTCGGTGCCCACCAAGGACATCGAGGCCGCCCGCACCGAGCTCGCCAGCCTGCGCCAGCGCGAGAGCACGGTCGGCGGGAGCATCCGATCGCGCGAAACCCTGGTCTCACCGGTCTCGGGCGTCATCGCTCAGGCGAATGCGCTCAACGGCCAGGTGGTCGATGCCAAAGACCTGCTGTTCGACATCATCGATCCGCAACGGTTGATGATCGAAGCCACCACAGCAGATGCCTCCCTGGCCGCGAAGATCGCATCGGCCACGCTGGCGGGCGTGGAGGGTGTGACGCTGCGTGTGGTGGGCGCCGCGCGCACGCTGCGCGATGGGCGCATTCCGATCACCTTTCGCGCTCAGGCCAAAGGGACTCAGAACCTCGGTCTGGCCGTGGGCCAATCGGTGACCGTTCTTGCGCAGACCAAGGAACAGGTGCAAGGCGTGGTGCTGCCCGCAGAGGCGCTGGTGCGCAACAGCGCCAACGAAACCGTGGTCTACATCAAGGTCGGCGCCGAACGCTACCTGCCTCAGCCGGTGACGGTGCAGCCGCTCGACCCTAAAACGGTGCTCGTGACCCAGGGCCTCGCGGCCGACAACCGGGTTGTGGTTCAAGGCGCGTCCTTGCTTAACCAGATCCGCTGAAAGCGCGACCATGTTCAATTGGATCGTTCGCTACAGCCTGCACAACCGGCTCTTCGTGCTGGCCCTGGCCGCGCTGCTGCTTGGCTATGGCGCGTTTACGGCCTGGCGCACACCCGTGGACGTGTTCCCCGATCTCAACAAGCCCGTCATCACGGTCTTGACCGAGGCCGGGGGCATGGCGCCGGAAGAGGTGGAGCAGCTCATCACCTTTCCCATCGAGACGGCGCTCAACGGCATGCCGGGTGTGACGCGCGTGCGCTCGACCTCCGGGGTCGGCTTGTCGATTGCCTATGCCGAGTTCGACTGGGGCACCGACATCTACCGCAATCGACAGCTGGTCTCGGAGCGACTCGCCTTGACGCGCGAGCAGTTGCCCGACGGCATCTCGCCGATCATGGGCCCGGTGTCTTCGATCATGGGCGAAATCATGCTCATCGCGCTGCCGCTGCAAACTGGTGAGCAGGCCGCTTCACCCATGCAAGCGCGCGAGTACGCTGACTTCGTGCTGCGCCCCCGACTCTTGTCCATCGCCGGCGTGGCCCAGGTGATTCCGATTGGCGGCGACGTGCGCCAGCTCCGCGTCGAACCCGATCCGGCGCGCATGGCGCAGCACGGCATCACGCTGACGCAGATCGAGCAGGCGCTGCGGGGTTTTGCATCGAATGCAGGCGGCGGCTTCATCGACCAGCACGGCCGGGAGTACCTGATCCGTCACCTGGCACGCACCAACCGGGTCGAAGATCTGCAGGGCCTTGCTGTCGCCTGGAAGAACGGCGGACCCGTGCGCCTGGAGCAGGTCGCCACCGCGCGCTTTGCACCCGCCATGAAACGGGGGGATGCGGGCTACAACGGGGCGCCCGCGGTGATGGTGAGCGTTCAAAAGCAGCCGGCCGCCGACACCGTGCGGCTCTCGCGCGACATCGAAGCCGCACTCGAGGAACTCAAGCAAGGCATGCCCCAGGGCATGGCCGCGCCCAGGGTTCTCTTCCGGCAGGCCGACTTCATCAAGGCGTCTCTCGACAACGTCACCGGGGCGCTGCGAGACGGCGCCATCATGGTCGCGATCGTGCTGTTCGCCTTTTTGTTGTCAGCCCGCACCACGCTCATCTCATTGATCGCGATCCCGCTGTCGCTGGCGGTGACCGCCGTGGTGTTCCGCTGGCTCGATCAATCGATCAATGTGATGACGCTGGGCGGGCTCGCCATCGCCATCGGCGAGCTGGTCGACGACGCCGTGGTCGGGGTCGAGAACATCGTTCGACGGCTGCGGCAGAACCGGGCTTCCGAGGCGCCGCTGGGCGTCTCCGAGGTGGTGTGGAAAGCCAGCGTCGAGGTGCGTTCGGGCATTCTCTATGCCACCGCCATCGTGGTGCTGGTGTTTGTCCCGCTGTTCGCGTTGCCCGGCATCGAAGGTCGATTGTTCACGCCGCTGGGCATCGCCTACATCGTGTCGATCCTCGCGTCGATGGTGGTCTCGGTGACGGTGACGCCGGTGCTGTGCGTTTACCTGTTGCCCGAGATGAAGCGGCTGGACCACGGCGACAGCCCGCTGGTCGGCTGGCTCAAGCGCCAGGACGCGCGGCTCCTGGGGTGGTCGCTCCCACGTGCCAAGGCGATCTTGGCGGCGGGTGGTTTGGCCGTCGTGATCGCTGCAGCGACCATTCCCTTCTTCCCACGGACCTTCTTGCCCGCGTTCAACGAGGGCTCCTTGGTGCTGTCTCTGATGTTCAACCCCGGCACGTCGCTCGCCGAGGCGAACCGGATGGGCAGCGTGGCAGAGAAGCTCATTACTCAGGTACCCGAGGTAGTGCAAGTCGGGCGCCGCACCGGGCGGGCCGAGCTGGATGAGCACGCCGAAGGCGTGCACTCGAGCGAGATCGACGTCGACTTGAAGCGCTCGGACCGAAATCGAGAACAGGTGATGGCGCACATCCGCGCCGAACTCGCCTCGCTTCCCGCTGCGGTGGCCATCGGTCAGCCCATCTCGCACCGCCTTGACCATTTGCTCTCAGGTGTGCGTGCCCAAATCGCATTGAAGATCTACGGCGATGACCTGGATGGGTTGAGAGGCATTGCAGAGCAGATGCGCAAAGAGCTTGCCGCGGTGCCGAGCCTGGTCGACCTCACCGTCGAGAAGTTGGTGTTGATTCCGCAGATCAGCGTGCGTGTCGACTATCAGAAGGCCGCGCAAGCAGGCCTGACACCGGCCGAAGCGGTTCGCACGCTTCAGGCACTGACCGATGGCGCGCACGGCGCTGAGATCGTGGACGGCGGCCGCCGCTACGACCTGGTGCTGCGGCTGCCCGACGATAAAAGGTCGCCTCAGGATCTGGCCGCCGTGCTGCTGGACACACCGTCCGGTCGCATCCCGGTGTCCAGCATTGCCACCGTCGAAGAAACCGATGGGCCGAACCAGATCGGCCGAGAAAACGGCCGCCGCCGCATCGTGGTGTATGCCAACACCGACGGCACAGACATGTCCAAGGTCATTGCCGACATTCGAGCGGTGATCGCCAAGACGCCCTTGCCGACAGGCACCTTCGTGAGCCTGGAGGGCCAGTTCCAGGCGCAGGAGCAAGCCACGCAGCTCATCGTTCTGCTGTCGTTGGTTTCTCTGTCGATGATGTTCATGGTTCTTTACTCGCGCTACAAATCCGCAGTGCTCGCCGGCCTCATCATGGCCAACATACCGCTGGCTTTGGTGGGCAGCGTGGTCGCGATGTGGCTGGCCGGAGTTTCGCTGTCAGTGGCGTCGATGGTCGGCTTTGTCACGCTAGCAGGCATCGCCACACGCAATGGCATTCTGAAGATCAGCCACTACATCAACCTGTGCCGATTCGAAGGCGAGACTTTCGGTCACGCGATGATCGTGCGCGGGTCGCTGGAGCGGTTGACACCGGTGTTGATGACCGCGCTCGTGGCCGCATTTGCGCTGGTGCCCTTGCTGCTGGCGGCCGACTCTCCCGGCAAGGAAATCTTGCACCCGGTTGCGGTGGTGATCTTCGGCGGCTTGATCAGCTCGACGCTGCTCGACACGCTGCTGACGCCGCTGGCCTACGCGTGGCTGGGCGAACCCGCGACGCGCCGGATTCTCTCCGAGACATCGGATGAAACGTATTGATGTTTTGATCACAGGCTCATCTGGCACGGCCTGTACCGAACGTGCCTGGCTGAAGGAGTAGACATGGTGAAGACAAAGTTCCTGCAATTGCTGGTCGTGACTGCCACGGTGTTCTCGGTCAATGCAGCCATGGCCCACGGGCCGAAGGCAGCCAAGTTCGGGGGCACGGTGGCCTCGGCGGGCGACCTCGGGTTTGAGCTGGCCGCGCAAGGCGACACCGTGACCGTGTATGTCGATGACCACGGCACGCCGCTTCCCACCACCGGAATGAGCGGCAAGCTGACCTTGTTGAAGGGTGCTGAGAAGAGCGAAGCGGAGCTGGTCGCGGCGGCTCCCAACAAGCTCGAAGCCAAAGGCCTGAAGCTCAGCGCCGGCACCAAGGCCGTGGCGGTCGTGACGCTGGCTGACAAGAAGGTGATCACCGTGCGATTCAAGGCCAACTGATGACCCATCTCGCCCGGCACCGTCCGGCGCTTCGCGGTGGCCTGCTGGCGCTGACGGCCGCCGTGCTGTTTGGCGTCAGCACGCCGCTGCTGCAGCGTTTCGGTGCCGGCCTCGGAAGCTTCTCAACGGCGGCACTGCTGTATGCAGGTGCGCCTCTGGTCGGTGCGCTGCTCCTCGCGATGGCATTGCTCACCTTGGGTGGCATGGTGTTGGTGCTGGACCGCGCCGAGGCTGGCAGCTCCCGAGTCGTCGGGATTCTCGCGGTGATGGTGGCAACCGCGGCCTGGGGCGTTGGGCGCATTGGCAACGACGCTGCTTGCCGTGGGCTTCGGTGAAAACTTGCCGACATTGTGGCAGGCATTGGCTCTTTTGTCTTGCTGCATCTGGCCGAAAGCCATGGGCATGAGCACGTGCACGAAGCGGCTGAACACGAGCACGCCCACCGTCACGATGACGGGCATCACGATCATCAGCATGACGTCGTGCAGGCCGGCCCTCAAAGCCATCTGCGCAGCCACGAGCCGGCTCGGCATGCCCACGCGCATGTGCCTGACGAGCACCACGCTCACCGTCATTGACCGCTCGACCGTCTGCAAAAGCGTCCGTACGAACCCAGGTCTTCCCGACCGTGGTTGCTACAACTAAGGGTTGCTGCGGCGAAGCACGCAGTTGGATTGACGCGATTCTGCGCGGCCGTTCAGCGCACCAGCAGGCTGCTGCCGCGCAGCCCATTGGCCACCACTTCACCGATCTCGGCTGCGGCCTCGAACCCGTGGCGGCGGAACACGGCCATCACGTCGCCCACCGCGTTGGCGTCGCAAGACACCAGCAGCCCGCCGCTGGTTTGTGGATCGGTGAGCAGCGCCTGGTCGATGGCTGAGAAGCCAGTGGGCAGCTGCACGTCGCTGCCGTAACCAGCCCAGTTACGCCCGGACGCGCCAGTGACCATGCCCCGCTCGGCCAACTCGCGCACTTGCGGCAGCAGGGGCACGCGGGCCCAGTCGATCGCGACCGTGGCCTTCGCGCCGCGTGCCAGTTCGAGCGCGTGGCCTGCGAGGCCGAAGCCGGTCACATCGGTCAGCGCATGCACGCCGTCCATGGCCGCCAGATCAGGCCCGGGCGTGTTGAGCTGGGTGGTGGTGGCGATCATCTGGGTGTAGCCCTCGGCTGAGAGCGACTCCTTCTTGAGCGCCGCCGACAGCACGCCCACGCCGATCGGCTTGCCCAGCACCAACCGGTCGCCGGGCCGCGCATCGGCGTTGCGTTTCACGCGCTTGGGGTGCACCACGCCGAGCGCCACCAGCCCGTAGATTGGCTCCACCGAGTCGATGGTGTGGCCGCCCGCGATCGGAATGCCCGCTGCACGGCAGACCGACTCACCACCTTCCAGGATCTTGGCGATCACCTCGGTCGGCAACACGCTGATCGGCATGCCGACGAGCGCCAGCGCCATGATCGGCTTGCCGCCCATGGCGTAAACATCGCTGATGGCGTTGGTGGCAGCGATGCGGCCAAAGTCGAACGGGTCGTCGACGATGGGCATGAAGAAGTCGGTGGTGGCGATCAGCGCGATCTCGTCGGTCAGCTGATACACGGCCGCGTCGTCGGCGGTCTCGATGCCGACCAGCAAC
>JACMKJ010000368.1 GCA_014380155.1 Rhizobacter sp.
AGGTGCTGACGATCGACGCCCAGCCGCCGGTGATCACGCCGCAGGATGCCCACGCCAAGGGTCAGTACGTGCTGCCGCCGATGCACCTGGTGCGCGGCGACGCGCAGAAAGCCATCGCCGCTGCGCCGCGACGCTTGAAAGGCACGCTCGACGTGGGCGGGCAAGAGCAGTTCTACCTCGAGGGCCAGATCAGCTACGCCATCCCGAAAGAGAACGACGGCATGCTGGTGCATTGCTCCACCCAGCACCCGAGCGAGATGCAGCACCTGGTGGCGCATGCGCTCAAGCTGCAGGCCCACCATGTGCAGGTGGAGTGCCGTCGCATGGGCGGGGGTTTCGGCGGCAAGGAGTCGCAGTCGGCCCCCTTCGCCTGCATCGCCGCGGTGGCCGCGCGCCGGCTCAATCGCCCGGTGAAGCTGCGGCTCGATCGTGACGACGACTTCCTCATCACCGGCCGGCGCCATTGCTTCTGCTACGAGTACGAGGTCGGTTACGACGACGAAGGCCGCGTGCTCGGCAGCGAGATCACCATGGTCTCGCGCGCCGGCCACTCGGCCGACCTGTCGGGCCCGGTGATGACACGCGCGCTGTGTCACTTCGACAACGCCTACTGGCTGCCCGATGTGGCCATGCACGGCTACTCGGGCAAGACCAACACGCAGAGCAACACCGCATTCCGCGGCTTCGGTGGGCCGCAAGGGGCGATTGCGATCGAGAATATCCTCGACACGATTGCGCGCACGCTCGGCAAAGACCCGCTCGATGTGCGCCAAGCCAATTACTACGGCAAGGATGAGCGCCACACCACCCCGTATGGCCAGCAGGTCGAAGACAACATCATTCACGAGCTGAGCGCGCAGCTCGAAGTGACGAGCGACTACCGCGCGCGCCGCGCCGCCATCGCGCAGTTCAACGCCGCAAGCCCGGTGCTCAAGCGCGGCATCGCGTTCACACCGGTCAAGTTCGGCATCTCCTTCAACGTGGCCCACTTCAACCAGGCGGGTGCCTTGGTGCATGTGTACAACGACGGCTCCATCCTCGTGAACCATGGCGGCACCGAGATGGGCCAGGGCCTCAACACCAAGGTGGCGCAGGTGGTGGCGCACGAGTTGGGTGTGGGCTTCGAGAGCGTGCGTGTCACGGCGACCGACACGCACAAGGTCGCCAACACCTCGGCTACGGCGGCTTCGACCGGCAGCGACTTGAACGGCAAGGCCGCACAAGACGCGGCGCGGCAGATTCGCGAACGCCTGGCTGCCTTCGCTGCAGCGCAAAGCGGTGTCAAGCCGAACGAGGTGCGCTTTGCCAACGACCGTGTGCTGATCGGTGGCAAGAAAGGCAAGAAGCACGAACTCTCGTTCTGCGAGCTGGTGACCCAGGCGTATCTTGCGAGCGTGCAGCTGTGGTCAGACGGTTTCTATTCCACCCCCGGCCTGCACTGGAACCGCGAGACGCTGCAAGGCAAGCCCTTCTTCTACTTCGCCTACGGCGCTGCGGTCAGCGAGGTTCTGGTGGACACGCTCACTGGCGAGTGGCGGTTGTTGCGCGCCGATCTGCTGCACGACGTGGGCCGTTCGCTCAACCCTGCCGTCGACATCGGCCAGGTCGAAGGCGCGTTCATCCAGGGCATGGGCTGGCTGACCACCGAAGAGCTGGTCTGGCACCCAGCCGACGGCTCAGAGAAAGCCGGCAAGCTGAGCACCCACGCGCCGAGCACCTACAAGATCCCCACTGCCAACGACTGCCCGCCGATTTTCAACGTGAAGCTGTACGACGGCGACAACCCCGCCGACACCATCCACCGCAGCAAGGCGGTGGGCGAGCCGCCACTGCTGTTGCCGTTCTCGGTGTTCTTTGCGATCCGCGATGCGGTGTCGTCGGTGGGTGGGCACCAGGTCGACCCGCCGCTTTGCGCGCCGGCCACGAGCGAATCCATCCTGCGGGCGATCAACGCTGTGCAGGGCAGGGCCTGAGCCCATGCAACTCGGCCTGGTTGCAAGCGACTGGCTTGCCGCCGGCGTGGCGACAGTGTGGGTCGAGGTGAGCGAGACGAAAGGCTCGGTGCCGCGAGAGCGAGGCACGCGCATGCTGGTCTCGGCGCAGCAGACGGCGGGCACCATCGGTGGCGGCCACCTCGAGTTGAAGGCCATCGCCCTCGCACGCGAGATGCTGGCCAGCGGCGACACCACCGTGCGCTCCTTGCACCTGCCCCTCGGCCCGGCCCTGGGTCAATGTTGCGGCGGCGCGGTGACGCTGCACTTCGAGCGATTGCAAGAGCGCCACCTGAGCAAATGGCCCAGCGAGCCGCCGATGTTTCACCTGCAGCTGTATGGCGCAGGCCATGTGGGCCGCGCGATTGCGAACGTGCTTGCCGGTCTGAACGTGCAGGTCGATTGGGTCGACGAACGAGAAGACGAATTCCCGCTATCGCTCGGTGGGCCGGTCTGGCCGCCACACATCCGGAAGTGGGTGGGTGAAGGCGTTGAAGCCGAGGTGCGTCACGCGCCGCCAGGCGCTTTCTACCTGGTGCTGACCCACCAGCACGACCTCGATCTGCGCATCACCGAAGCCATTCTTCGGCGCGGTGACTTCGGCTTTCTCGGCCTGATCGGCTCGCGCACCAAGAAGCAGAAGTTCACCCATCGCCTCGAAGAGCGCGGCATCGCGCCCGCGTTGATCGACCGCATGGTGTGCCCCATCGGCCTGCCGGGCATCAGCGGCAAGGCGCCCGAGGTGATTGCAGTGGCGGTGGTGGCCCAGCTCCTGAAGCAAGCGCGAATCTAGCCCGTGTTGCGCAAGCCCGCCGCCACCCCGTTGATCGAGATGTGGATGCCGCGTTGCACACGTTCGTTGGTGGGATCACCTTCACGCTGCTGGCGGTAGCGCCGCATCAGCTCCACCTGCAAGTGATTGAGCGGGTCGAGGTAAGGGAAGCGGTGCTCGATCGAGCGCGCGAGCGAGGGGTTGGAGGCCAGGCGCTTTTTCTCGCCGGTGATCAGGTTGAGCGCGTCGGAGGTGGCCTGCCACTCGGCCTGGATGGCCGCGAAGATGCGCTTGCCCAGTCGCTTGTCTTCCACCAGCTCCACATAACGCGCGGCGATGTTGAGGTCGCTCTTGGCCAGCACCATGTCGAGGTTCGACAGCAGCGTGCGAAAGAAGGGCCACTGCTTGTGCATGCGTTGCAGCAACGCGAGCCGCTCCTTGCGCGATTCGCTCAAGTAACTGTTGATGGCCGAGCCAAAGCCGCACCAGCCCGGCAGCGCCACGCGGCACTGGCCCCAGCTGAAGCCCCAGGGAATGGCGCGCAGGTCTTCGATCGCGCGGGTGGCCTTGCGCGAGGCGGGGCGCGAGCCGATGTTCAGCTCGGCAATCTCGCGGATGGGTGTGGCAGCAAAAAAGTAGTCGGTGAAGCCGGGCGTTTCGTAAACCAGCTTGCGGTAGGCGGCCATGCTCGCGTGGCTGAGGGCCTCGGCGGCGTCGAGAAAACTCCTGGGCGCGCTCTTGGTCGGGTGCAGCAGCGTGGCCTCCAGCGTGGCAGCCACCAGGGTTTCGAGGTTGCGCCGCCCGATCTCGGGGTGGGCGTACTTGGAGGCGATCACCTCGCCCTGTTCTGTCAGGCGGATCTGCCCGTTCACCGTGCCGGGCGGTTGCGCCAGGATGGCCTGAAAGCTCGGGCCGCCGCCACGGCCCACCGTGCCGCCGCGGCCATGAAACAGGCGCAGCGTGATGCCGTGGTCGGCGCGCAGCTTGCCAAACAGCTCGACCAGCGTGATCTCGGCGCGGTACAGCTCCCAGTTGCTGGTGAAGAAGCCGCCATCCTTGTTGCTGTCGCTGTAGCCCAGCATCACGTCTTGTTCGCCGCCCGAGCGTTGCAGCATGGCGGCAATGCCGGGGAGGGCGTAGTAGTCGCGCATGATCGGTCCGGCGTTGCGCAGGTCGCCGATGGTTTCGAACAGCGGCGAGACGATCAGGTCGCACACGGCGTGATCGTCGAGCGTGCCGCGCATCAGGCCCACTTCTTTTTGCAGCAGCAGCACTTCGAGCAAGTCGCTTACTTCTTCGGTGTGCGAAATGATGTAGTGGCGCAGTGACTCGCGGCCATAGGCCTGGCGCATCTGCAGCGCGGCCTCGAAGATGGCGAGCTCGCTTTGTGCATGCTCCGAATACGAGGCGGCGCGCACACGCAGTGGCCGCGCGTCGTTGAGCAGGCGCAGCAGCAACGCGCGGCGCGCGTCTTCGGTGAGGGCGCTGTAGTCGGCTTCGATGCGCGCCACGTCGAGCAGCTCGGCGACCACCGCCTCGTGCTTGTCGGAGCTTTGGCGCAGGTCGACTGTGGCGAGGTGAAAGCCGAACACTTGCACCGCACGCATCAACGGGCGCAGGCGCGGCGCGATCAAAGCCTGGGCATGGTGCGACTGCAGCGAGCTCTCGATCACCGCCAGATCGGCCAGGAACTCATCGCTCTTTGCAAACGGTGTTTGCGGCGCCACGGCATGGCGCAGCGCTTCGGTGCCGGTGAGTGTGTGCAGCGTGGCCGCCAGGCGGGCGTACATGCCGATCAGCGCGCGGCGGTAGGGCTCGTCTTCGCGGTGGGCGCCATGGTCGGGCGAGGCTGCGGCCAGCGCCTGCATCGCCGGTGTGACGGGCGACAGCATGGCCGAGATCGACAGCTCGGCGCCCAGCTCGTGCACCTCGGTCAGGTAGAAGCGAAGCACTGTTTCGCTTTGCCGACGCAGCGCCATCTGCAGCGTGGCGGCGCTGACGTTGGGGTTGCCGTCGCGGTCGCCACCGATCCAGTTGCCCATGCGGAAGAAGGGCGCGATGGCGTGGCCGGGCAGCGCCTCTTCAATCTCGCGGTACATGCGCGGGATCTGGCGCAGGAAGGTGCTCTGGTAATAGCTCAGCGCGTTTTCGATCTCGTCGGCCACGGTGAGCTTGGTGTAGCGCAGCATGCGCGTTTGCCACAGCTGGGTGATGCGGGCGCGCAGCAAGGCCTCGTTTTCGGCCATGTCGCGTGTGGTGTGCAGCGCGTCGCGCTGGCCGATGAGTTCGGCGATGGCACGCTCGGCGTCGAGAATGCTCTTGCGCTGCACCTCGGTCGGGTGCGCGGTCAGCACCGGCGAGATGTAGGCGTGGGCCAGCGTGGCGACGATGTCGGTCGCGCGGATGTCGGCATCGGCCAGGCGCGCCAGGCTCATCGCCAGCGAGCCCTCTTGCAGGTGACCCTGGCGCTCGTGGTGCTCGCGGCGGCGCACATGGTGGCGGTCTTCAGCGATGTTGGCCAGGTGCGAGAAGTAGCTGAAGGCGCGGATCACGCTCACCGTCTGGTCGCCGGACAGGTTCTTCAGCAGCCGGTCGAGCGAGCGGCCGGCTTGCGCGTCGCGCTTCAACCGGTAGGCCACCGAGAGCTGGCGCACGCGCTCGATCAACTCGAAGGCGGCCTTGCCTTCTTGCTCGCGGATCACGTCACCGAGAATGCGGCCGAGCAGGCGGATGTCGGCGACCAGGGGAAGGTTCTTGTCATCTTCGGGCGGGGTGCGCGGCATGGAATTCCTTGAGGGGCCTGGAGGAGCGGGTGTAACTTGATTACACACATTGAATGGTAGCGGTTTCTTGCTCGAAAACAGGCGCCTGATAGCATCGCCTGATGCCTCAAACGACCGCCACGACCCTGCTGATCGCCACCCGAGAAAGCCGTCTTGCCCTGTGGCAGGCGGAGCATGTGCAAGCCCTGCTGAAGCAACGCCTGGGCCTGGAGGTCGGGCTCCTCGGCATGACGACACGCGGCGACCAGATCCTCGACCGCACGCTGTCCAAGGTGGGCGGCAAGGGTTTGTTCGTGAAAGAGTTGGAGGCCGCACTCGAAGAGGGGCGCGCCCACCTGGCGGTGCACTCGCTCAAGGACGTGCCGATGGACCTGCCCGACGGCTTCGAGCTGGCCGCCGTGCTAGAGCGCGAAGACCCACGCGATGCGCTGGTGTCCAACCAGTACGCCTCGCTGGCCGAACTGCCGCAAGGCTCTTGTGTCGGCACCTCCAGCCTGCGCCGCGTGGTGCTGCTGCGCGCCCTGCGGCCCGACCTGCGCATCGAGCCACTGCGCGGCAACCTCGACACCCGCCTTCGCAAGCTCGACGAGGGTCATTACGACGCCATCGTGCTCGCGGCCGCCGGCCTCAAGCGCCTGGGCCTGTCGAGCCGCATCCGCGCCGTCTTCGACCCGGCGCAGATGATCCCCGCCGCCGGCCAGGGTGCGCTCGGCATCGAGGTGCTCGCCGATGCCGCGCCCTTGCGTGCCCAGCTGGCGAGTTTGATCCATCGCCCCACCTGGCTTGCGGTGCACGCCGAACGTGCGGTGTCGCGTGCATTGGGCGGCAGCTGCAGCATGCCGCTGGCCGCGCACGCGGTGTGGCAGGGCGATCAGCTTCACTTGTCTACCGCGCTGGGTGATGGGCAAGACACCGTGCGCCCGCTGTTGCGCGCCGAGGTGCACGCGCCGATCGCCGATGAGGCTGCAGCCCGCGCGCTGGGAGAGTTGGCGGCCTCGCACTTGCGCGAGCTGGGCGCGGCCGGCTACCTGGCCGCGTTGTAAACCGATGCGTGTTCTGGTCACCCGGCCCGCTGCGCAGGCGAGCGACTGGGTGCAGCAGCTTCGTGCTGCAGGTTTGCAGGCCGAAGCGCTGCCCTTGATCGACATTGCGCCGCCGGCCGACACCTCCCCTCTGGTCGCGGCCTGGGCCACGCTGGCGCAGAAAGCGCTGGTGGTGTTCGTCAGCCCCAATGCGGTGAGCCGGTTTTTTGCTGCCAGGCCCGAGCCGCTGCTGTGGCCGCCGGCCGCGCTGGCCGGCTCGCCCGG